>DATHCH010000054.1:0-24888 GCA_035319625.1 Thermodesulfobacteriota bacterium | reverse complement strand
CATTGACCTTGACTATGGGGCTGCGGTCGTAGCAATTGCCATCGAAGCTGTGGCTCGGGCAGCCACTGAGAAACCCCTGAGCACATGACTCGCATTCTGATTATGCGCAAGTAATTGTAACCTCACGAGCTACCTTCGAATGAACATTAGTGAAAGCGATAACCCGGTTTCCTACCTCTTCCCTCCTGAAGTCTTCAGATCCGAAAATTTCAAAAAAGGTGTATATTACAACCCGTATTTCACAGATGATAACTCTGATTCTTGCTGCGGTATATTATCGCGCAAAAGAATATTATGCGGCCAAAAGGGCGATTGCTGGGCCGTTTAGACCTCAAAGTTGATCTTCTGAGGGGCTGAAAGGTCTGGTGGACCTGGAGGAGCTCTCTTGATATAATGCAAAATAAAGGGCTGGCTTCAGTAGAGTTGGGAATAAAATTCCCTGGTTAACGGGACTCCGCAAAAAAGTAAATTTCTGCTGTTGGTCGTTAGGAAATAAAGAAGGAATTTAATATGAATACGTTTCGGGGATACACCATAATTGTTCTTATCGTACTCGCTGTCGTGTTTGGCATCGCCTGGTTTCAAAAGATGGGACGTTGGTTCTAAAACAATCTGTTGATAGGCAGAGCAAAAGGATGTAAGGGAAGGATAGAGGGCTCCGCCTTGGCACGGGACAAGGTTTCAGATAGATGCTCCAATGTAATGTGGTGACTCCCTTGGCCCGTACTCCATTTGAATGACTTTTCCTCTGCATTAAATCCCCATAACCTATCCAGGTACCGTCATTCGGCCCGCCACAGCCCGCAAAAGCGGAGTCCGTCGGCTACGAAAAAAAACATTACATCATGACCAATAATTCGCCGTAACTGAGGCATTACACGAAAAAAACTTTTTTTGCTTGACAAGCCTGAGTGATCTGTGTCATTAATCTATAAATTTTTTTGACTGGATTCCCCTGGTCTTCTATCCAACTCGGGAGGAGTAGTGAATGGTGCGTAAGATCTTAGCGGTGGGAATAATCGGGCTCCTGTTGTGCGCATGCCATCCCCATCCAAACCCTGTTTCCGAGAAAACGTCTCCTGCTCCTCTCCCTCCAAAACAATGCGCTTCTCTCCCCGCTCAAGCAGGCTCGGAAAAGTCCTCCCCTCAGGAATTTCCTTCTTCTTCAGAAAAACCTTCAGCCTCCAATCCAACATCCCCTACGGAAAACCAGGGGAGTTGGAGTTTAGAACTTCCAACCGGCGATGAGTCGAATGACGATTTTAGTCTTGAGGTCATTCCGAAAGACCGGCAAAAGCAGGGACCGGATTTTGATATTCCTATTGTGATCAATGCGAAGGTGGAACAGTTCATCCAATACTTTCAAACGACGGCCCGGAAGGTCTTTGCCAATTGGCTGGCGCGATCCGAGAAATATATCCCCTCCATGAGGAATCTTCTGAAAGAGAACGGTCTTCCGGAAGACCTTGTCTATCTGGCCTTGATCGAGAGTGGCTTCAATCCGTATGCCTATTCCAGGAGCAAGGCATCCGGCCCCTGGCAATTCATCTACCTCACGGGGAAAAAATATGGGTTAAGGTCAAACTGGTGGATTGACGAGAGAAGAGACCCCGAGAAATCGACCATCGCCGCGGCCAAATATCTCAAAGATCTTCACGATATGTTTGAATGCTGGTACCTCGCTGCCGCCGGTTACAATGCCGGTGAAAAGAAGATCGCCGCCGCGATGAAACGCTATGGGACGGAAGACTTCTGGGAATTGACAAAGTACCGGTACCTGAAACGGGAGACAAAAGACTATGTCCCCCAGATGATTGCCGCCGCGCTCATCGCCAAAGAACCGGAGAAATACGGGTTCATTGGCATCGAATATCAAGAGCCGCTCCGTTATGAGAAGGTGAAGGTGCCCGAAGTCACGGACCTTCGCCTGATCGCCAAGGCCTGTGAGGTGGCCGTGGATGACATCAAGGATCTCAACCCTGAATTGTCGCGCTGGTGCACCCCTCCGAACTTCCCTGACTATGAGATCAAGGTCCCTTTTGGAAAGAAGGAGCTTTTTTTGAGAAATTTTGAAGCCCTCTCTCCCGGTGAAAGATTTCAGTTCAGAATCCATTCGGTGAAGAAAGGCGAGACCCTTGCAAGAATTGCCAAACTTTATGGGGTGGACTTAGAGCCCGTCCTTGAACTCAACCGGTTGAACAAGAAGAGCCACCTCTCCAAAGGAATGGACCTTCTCATCCCCTTACCGAAAGACCGGGATCAGAAGCTGACGGCCATGGTCAAGAAAGAATCGAATGGAGGGAATCGGCATTCGAAACAGAAGGAGATGACTTATACGATCAGGAAAGGGGATTCTCTGTGGAGCATTGCCAACGAAATGGGAGTTAATGTCGGGGCCCTCAGCAGCTGGAATAACCTCTATCCGGAAAAGAAACTGGTGCCTGGAGATAAGCTGGAAATCAGGATGACGAAAGCCCCTGGGGCATTGGATGAGTCCCATGGAAAACGGCTGGGAAAAGAAATCATCTATGTCGTGAAAGAGGGAGACACCCTTTGGACGATTGCGAAAAAGTTTAACCTCACGGTTTCAGAAATCAAAGCCTGGAACCATCTGAACGGGACCAATCGGATTCACCCTGAAGATCGCTTGAAATTAAAGGTGGACAGTACTAAATCTCAACTTTAATCTAATCCTATCCACTCTCGCCATTCCCCGTATCGCTTTGACTTCCCCACTCATCCATTAAATAAGAGGCAAGGATTTGTGAAGGGCAGAAAATTTATCCTGCCGTTTTCTGGGCGAGGACCGAGGGCTTTAAAACGGAGAGGCGGCGTTTTAGCGCTTTGGGGGGCCTGCGCCTACCATTTCGGTTACGGATGATGGACCGGCTTCTTCGATTGTTGACAATCATTTCTTCGGCATGTACAATTACGATAAAATGAGGAGGAAGACATGTTTACGGTTATGGTGTTGAAGCGGGCAGGAATTCTAGCCACCCTAGTTGTACTTGCATGGATGCCTGTCCTGAACGCTGCGACAGGACACCCCTCTACCCAGGGGACTGTGAATACGCTTCTGACGGCCATTGCCACAAACGATTATGCCGCTTTCGTCGCCAATGCCATACCATCCCTCAAAACAATAATCACACAAGAAACATTTAGGCAGGCCAGCGCCCGGTTGTCTCCCCGCCTGAAAAAAGGATATGAACTCCAATACCTTGGCAGTTTCAAAAACCACGGTGTCGAGACTTTTTTGTGGAAGATACTTTACAAAGATGGCGGCGATGACATGCTCGCCGAGCTGGAGCTACAGAGCGATAAGGTGGCTTTCTTCTGGTTTCCGCCGCCACCTCCACCGCCGGGCTTCACTCCGCGGCAACCCGGTCCGTCCCCCTCCGGTCCCCCTAGTCCTCACTAGTGTAATGTCTCATAAATAAATTGAATGATTCAGCGACCGGCACATGGCCATTCATATTGGTAAGGCTCTTAATGTAATGGCGGGGGATATGGTGAGGGTTTGGAAAATACATTAATTAAATAAAGCGGGAAGAAATAATAAATTAGATGAGGCTTTGGGTTCTTACCTAGGAGGGGAAAAATTTTTCACCCTAGAGAAGTAGATAAATGAAGAAAATACCTTTTTTAAAACTGATTCTACCTCTAATCTTCGTTTTTCTCGCCTTGTCATGCACCCTTGGTCATCTGAAACCTGAATTGACCATAGATGATGAGGTTACACAGCTCATCCGTAATATCCCACCGGTTGAGTTCTATCCCGATGCTGGCATCATCTATATTTTAGACGAAGACATCGTAGAGGTTTTCGAGGATGGAAGATGTAAAGAGACCATCCATGTAGTTTTCAAGATATTGAAAGATAGGGGTAAAGATAACGGCGACATTGAGATTGGTTATAATTCCCGCACAGAAACTGCGTCAGTTATCTACGCAAGGACTATCACCCCAGAGGGGATGATCATCCCCTTAAATGAAAAAGCTGTAAAGGTAGTCACACCTTTTACCGATTATCCTTCCTATAGTGATTATAAGGAACTCACTTTTTCGATGCCCGGAGTAACCGTCGGCTCAATCATCGACTATAAGATTGTGCAAGAGAAGCAGAAGCCTGAAATTGAGGGAAAGTTTTCAGATGAATTCTATTTTCAGGGCTACGATCCCACTTACCTCTGCAGATATAAGGTCATCACCCATAGAGATACGGATTTGAAATACCTCGTATTGAATCCCCTCCCAGGTATCCAATCATCTCCAAATATTATTCACGATGGGAATAAAAAGACTTATCTTTGGGAGTATAAAAATATACCTCAAATTATTGAACAAAAGTCTATGCCCCCTACAGATGAGGTGGCCTTTCGTATATTGGTAACTACGATGAATTCATGGGAGGAGTTTTCCAATTGGTGGAGGGAAAAGATAGCAGGAAAGACTGAGCCAGATGAGGCGCTAAAGAGGAAAGTGGCTGAATTGACCAAAGGTCTCTCGACTTCCCGAGAGAAGATGGAAGCTATCTTCGATTATGTAAAAGGGGAGATCAGGTATGTCTTTATTGATTTGGGAAAATCAGGGTACGAACCAGAAAGTGCCAAAAAGGTGTTTGAAAACAAATATGGTGATTGTAAGGATAAGAGTACCCTTTTCATTAGTATGTTAAAGGTGGCAGGAATTCCTGCTTACTACGTATTAATTCCTACCAGCAGCGTAGGGAATTTGATCAAGGATTTCCCATATCCATTTCAATTCAATCATTGCATCGCGGCTATAGAAAAGGAAGGTAAATACAATTTTTTTGATCCTGTAGCTGAAAACTATCGTTTCAATTATCTCCCTAGCAGTGATCGAGATCGGGGTGTTCTCATCTTTGGTAACAAAAAAATCGTTTTTGCCAGAACTCCCTTGGCCAAACCGGAAGACAATGCGTATTATAGCCAGTCTCAAATAAAAATAGAGTCGGATGGAAACATACAATGTGAAGTCAAGAATTTTGGCAACGGCGGCGAAGAAGCATCTCTCCGCTCATTTTTCAAAAAGAGTAGCCCAACAAAGATCAAGGACTCATTGGAGGAGAGAGTAGATAAAATATCTTCAGGGGCAAAACTTTTGACATATACGCACTCGGACCCTTTGAATTTTAAAGAGAGGTTTGAGGTAACTATCAAATACAATGCGAAGGATTATTGCAGAAAGGCGGGGGATATTTTGATATTCGATGTGCCTGAAATACAGAAAAGTTGTCCTGCCACAGGTAAAAAGGACCTGAAATACCCCATCGAAATGTGGAATACTTCTTATAAAAAAGATGAGGTAGAGTTTAACGTACCGGAGGGTTACGAAGTTTATTATTTACCAGAACCGATGGAGATAAAAAATCAGTACTTTGATTTTCGCTCAAGCTATCGACAAGAAGGTAAGAGGATATTTTATCAAGGAGAATTAATAACGAAGGTCATAAGGATTGCTCCGGAAGAGTGTGTTTCTTACCAGCAATGGTGCTTCGGGATGGAAAAGAGCTTTAATAGGAGTGTGTTATTTAGGAAGAAAGGCAATAGATAAATCTGAATAGGGATTTGACTCCATTCGAAGGGAGTGGATGATGAAGAAGTCATCCGAAAGTTTTTAAGACTCAATTAAAGGAGAAAGAGGTTCCAATGACAGGCCAAAAAGGAGGGAACAAACGGGATGGTTAAGTTGAGGCAAACTCACCAAACTAAGAAACCCCTTACAGTGATTAGATAGAGAATAACCAGAAAGAACCTCCCTCCCCTTTATTCCCTTCCATTTATCCAGACAATCTTCAGTTGAACAATCAGGGACACTCTCAACTTCGAAGGAGTATTTTAAAGCCTTTCCTCTGATTGATCTTACCAGGGAAGACTATGGGAGGGCTGCGCAGCTAAAGAACCAACTCATCCGAAAAGGGAAACAGGAAAACACAATCAATACGCCCATTGCATCGGCCCCGATTTCGCATTGTTGTCATCTCTTCACAGCAGATAAACATTTCACCCACATCGGAGCGCATTCTGAATTGAAGCTTTTCGCCCTACGACACCCCTGATTGTCAGATTGTTGATAGATAAGAAATACTTCAGAAATGCTCTGATCCTTCATTTCACCCGGTTTTACACTAATTGCCAATTGAAGGGTTTAATCTTTAAATTTCATAAAGATGATTTAAGAAATTGTTACTTTACTTTTGTTTAAGTATGTAAGTCTTTGAAATATAAAGTAAATTATTTGTTAAAAAATTGATTTTTTTTCTTGACATTTCCATATTTTGTGTTCTAAAATACTCATAATTCTACATATAGAGAAACTATTTCCGTTTGTACCGGTCGCCGATAGATGAAAAGGGGGATCCAAGAATGAGTTATCTTATTTGTGATAAAAGAAAAGGAAGCCCAAAAATTCACGTCGAGGTTTGCCGGAGAAAGTGCAAACTTATCCAAGAATGCAAGACGTATAAGGAGTTTGTCGATAGTTTGGAGAAAAAGGCTGCTTAAATACCTCCTTCTTCATGCCCCCTCCTTTCTGGTTGGGCCGATTCCATCAAAGAATCGGCCCTTTTTTATCCCACGTCTCCCCATTCATATTGAAGAATACTGAGAAAGCAGAGGCTTGCCGTCTCAGCCCTTAATATCCTTTTTCCCAGAGTCACAGCGACGAATCCAACTCTTTCGGCTTTCTCAACCTCATCCTGGCTAAATCCCCCTTCTGGGCCGATAACAAAAAATATTTTCTTCCTCTCCTTCGATCCTTCCAACATCTTTTTCAGCCTGATCCCATCCCTTTCCCAGAGGATGAGACGGAGGTGATCCGTTGAAGCGTTGTGGAGCATGTCAGAATAGGTTTGAAGGGATTCGATCTTCGGAACCACTCCTCTTCCACATTGTTTGGAGGCCTCAATGGCAATTTTTTCCCATCGGTGATGCCGTTTCAGGCTTCTCGATTTCTCCAAAAGGGGGACCGAACGCGAAGAGAAAAAAGGGATAATCTCTTTGATACCCAACTCTGCGGCCTTCTGGATTAGGTAGTCCATCTTCTCACCCTTGAGCAAGCTTTGGGCCAGCGTCACTTCCAGGGGCGAATTTCTTTTTGGAGAGAGGCTACGTTGAATCTTAACCATGCCAGAGGCGCGCCCCTCTTCAATAATGGTCCCCTCAAACTCCCTGCCCAGGCCATCGAAGACAAAAATCTTATCCCCTGTTTTGAGGCGAAGAACCTTTCGAATGTGTCTCACCTCATCGCCCTCGACCTTGAGCAATCCATTTTCAATACGAGGGTTAGGGATATAGAATCTGGCCATGCTCTGATTCCCCTGATTAATTGATCTTACTTTACATCACACCCGAATGGTGCAAAACAAACCACCCTCGCCTCGAAGGCGAGGGGTTTCCACCATCCCCGAAGGCGACACTAACTGTTTGGTTAAGGTAACGAAGCCCGTCTCGGATATAGTCATATGGTTACGGCTAAAAGGTCTTTATGACTAACTACCTACCCCTTTAACGAAACTGGCATCCTTACCTTTACCCTTTGACCTCTCCGTCTTATTGCTTCACTTTTCTGAAGGTCAAACAGACCCACTCTCCTTCTTGGGCGGTTTTGACCCATCGCAAGAGTCCGGTTTCCAAGTAGGAAAGTCGGATCCTTTCTTCTTCCCCCACTAAGATCCCGGAGAGAATGAGAAACCCTTGATTTTTAAGGCGGCCCATAAGAGGTCTTCTCATCCCTCTTAAGCTCTTGAGATCGATATTGGCTACGATCATGTCAAACTTCTTTCGAACACTGCCAATGCTCCCTTTTCTTACTTTGACGATGGCCGAAACAAGGTTCTTTCCCACATTCGCTCTTGCATTCTCCACAGCCACGCCGTCGATATCTATTCCCCAAACCTCTTTTGCTCCCAATTTGGCAGCGATAATGGAAAGAATTCCTGAACCTGTTCCCACATCAAGAACGGCTTGTCCTTTCGTCTTGAGTCTTTCTATCAGTGCCTGAATACACAGGATAGTGGTAGGGTGCGTTCCTGTGCCAAAGGCCATTCCGGGAGTAATGTCAATGGGAATCTGGCCTCTTTTTAATCGAACTCTGGACCAGGGTGGCTTTACCAAAAATCTGGATGCCACCTGAACAGGTTTGAAAAACCTTTTCCAGGTCTCACCCCAATCCTGTTCGGGAAGGGAGGACGTCCTGATTTGGGCAGGGGGACGTCCAGGGAAAAGCCTCTTCAGTGATCCTAAATAGCGCTGGAGAACGGCAAGGATTCTTTTCTTCCTTTCTTCCTGTGGGAAATAAGTCCTCAGCCTTTCCAGTTTCAGGTCTCCGTCGAGCTCTTCAATACCTGTGGCCCCCTGCTCGATCAAGAAATTGGAGATCGCCTCTCCAATTTCTTTTGCGATCAGAAGTTCCACAACCAGCCAGCGTTTCATGAGATTATTCCATAAGAGGGATCAAGCCTGCCTGCCGGCAGGCAGGGGGTGCAGGATTCAGGGGTTCAAGTGAAAAAATTTTTAGATACGATATCTCGAACCCTAGAACCCTTGAACCCTTGAATCCCTATCTATTTCTTCTATAAATCCTTTAACCTTCTCGTTGAATGCCTGAGGAACTTCCATCATCAGCATATGGCCCGCATCGGGAAGGATCTCTATCTTCGAGCCTTTGATTCGACTGTGAAGGAATTGGGAATACTTTGCAGGGGTGAGTTGGTCATCCTCCCCACACAGGATGAGGGCCGGGGAATCAATTTTCTCAATCTCATTCATCAGGTCGAACCGATCGCAGGCCAGGAAGTCTCGGTAGAGGACTTCGGGCTGGGATTGGAGCATCTCAGCGATGCCTCTTTCGATAAGCATCGGTGAAACCTTGGGAGAGAACGTAAACTGATTCATCTTTCGGACTGCCCCTTCAAAATCATCCTTGATCCCGTTTAGGATCATAGGAAGAACTTTCAGCTTTGCGCCGGTTCCCGCTAATACGATCCCTTTGATCATCTCCGAACGGGCCAAGGCCAATGTCTGAACAATCGCTCCGCCCATGGAGTGGCCGACGAGAAAGGCTTTTCTTAAACCCAAGGCTTCCAAGAAAGCTTTTACATGCTCGGCATACTTTACGATCTCCTCCTCCCCTTCGCCCTTCGACTCCCCGTGGCCAGGAAGCTCGATCATGATCGGGTTGAATTCCTTTTCAAAATAGCCCTTCTGATAGCTCCATGTATGCTGGCCTCCCCCCGCTCCGTGGATGAAGAACACCGTCTCTCTCCCTTCTAAAATCCCTTTTCTTCCTGTCCAGTAGCTGATCTGCTTTCCGTTGGCTGATACGATCGGCATGAAGTCCTCCTTTGAACGGAATCGAAATAGGAATGGACGGCTTCCATGAGAACATCCCCTTCATTTATTCCCGACAATCTCGAATGGAAGGAGGCACAGCCGGGGAACCCCTTCGTATACCAGTAGACGTGCCTCTGAAATTTTTTCGCCGCCCACTTCTCGCCATAATAAGTTTGTGCTAACTTGAAATGATGACGAATCACTCTCTGTCTTTCATCCAGAGACGATACCGTCGGTCCTCCCTCGCCACGCTCCGAATTCTGAAGATGGAAAATCCATGGATTTCCCAAGGCCCCTCTCCCGACCATCACCCCGTCGCAACCGGTCTCTTCGAGCATCTTCTTGGCCAAGAATGACGTTGTGATATCCCCATTTCCAATCACAGGGATATGGATGGCTCTTTTCACTTTTCCAATCAGATCCCAATCCGCCCGACCGCCAAACCCTTGAGCTCTTGTCCTGGGATGGATGGAAAGAGCATCGACACCACAGCCCTCTGCAATTTTTGAAATTTCGACCGCGTTGATATGTTCCCCATCCCACCCCGAGCGAATCTTGACGGTGAGAGGGCTCTCTACCGCCCTCCTCACCTTTGTGAGAATCTCTCTCACCTTCTCCGGGTAACGCATGAGATCGACCCCTGCCCCGGGCTCAACCACCTGCTTCGCCGGACATCCCATATTGATATCAATCGCATCTGCTCCCATGGACTCGGCCATCTGAGCGGCTTCGGCCAAGATCCCAGGATTTGAGCCGAAAAGTTGGACGGAGATGAGATGTTCATCCTCTCCAATTCTTAGGAACGATTTCCCCTTCCGCAATAATCCCTCTGCGCTAACCATTTCCGTAAAAACCAAACTGCAACCGTGCTCCTTGGCGACCTGCCGGAAAGGGTAATCCGTAACGCCCGACATCGGTGCCAGAACAAGGTTGCCACCCAATTGAAGGCTTCCAAGCTTCATAATAAAAAGTTCGGAGTGATGAGTTCAGGGTTCGGAGTAAAACATTTTTAACCCGAAAAACAAAAGGCAGCATTCAGGAATCAGAGTCGGGAGTTTCTTTGTTTCAAACTCCGAACTCTCAGCCTTTACTTTTTCATCATACCCCAATGTTTCTTTATCGATTCAATCGCCTCGTCAATACGCAGGGGGTCTCCAAAATCGAGTCCTTCTTCTTTCAGTCCCTTGAAGAGCTTCGTCAGGGTTGGTTCTTCCAGATTAAAACTTTCCAGGTCCTTGAATTTCCCAAAAATCTCATCCGGTCTTCCCCGCTCTGTGAGATCCCCATGCCCGTGCATGAGGTAAAGGACGTCCGTCACCTCAGACACCAGTTCGACCTCATGCAGTGTCATGATCAGAGTGATCCCTTTCTCCTTGTTCAAGTCATTCAAAATGTGGATGAGGTCTCTTTTTGACTTGGGATCCAATCCCGTAAAGGGTTCATCCAGGATTAACAGGTCTGGCTTTAATACCAATGCACCGGCTAAGGCCACCTTCTTCTTTTCACCGCCGGACAGGTAATGGACGATCTTTCCCTGGATCGACTCGATATTCAATCTCTCTATCACAGCCTTGGCCAGTGCTTCGGCCTTGGGCCTCTCCATGCCATAGTTCAGCGGGGCAAAGAGGATATCATCATAAACCGTGGGGCCAAGGATCTGCTCATCCACATCTTGCATAACCACCCCTATCCTTTCTCTGATTTTGGAATATTCCTTTCCGGGGTCCACTCCAAAAACCCTCACGCTTCCATCCTTTGGCACCAGCACTCCCATCAGATGTTTTAGCAGGGTCGTTTTTCCGCAGCCATTGGCTCCCAGGATCCCGACCCTTTCCCCCTGGTTCACGATAAAGTCCAGACCGCAGATCTGCACCTTCGTCATATCCGGGTAGACATGGGTAATGCAGTCGACTGTTACAATCATCTCCTGTTGCTTCATCGCCTATTCTCCTCTGTAATGAATCTTGCCATTAAATCCCCGAAGAACCATGGACTCATACATCTTTTCGCTTGCGTCAATTCCCTGGATGATTAGATGGCCAAAGGCATTCGAAATATTGATCAAACTCCTCCAGGGATGTTTCCACTGAACCCCTCCCCTGAGATAGAGGGCATGTTGTGTATTTTCCAGGATGGTCAAGAGGATGAAGATCGACCGGTAAGTCAGGAAAAGAGCTATCACGAAAGAAGACGGGAGGACTCTCCCCAGGACAGAGAAGATCGAAGGATAGGGCGTGGTCGCCAAGAGGAGAACCACTCCGGTGGAGCCGCAGAGGACCTTCAAAAGGATAAGAAGAATAAAAAAGATTTGAAACCCTGAAAGAAAGATAAAAAGAACGGCAAAGATGAGGGGATAGAGCGTGAGCGAAAGGATTTTCACCGGAACCTTCGCCGCGAAATACAGAGTGAGGAGAATGATATAAAGGAGGAAAAGCCCGGGAAGGCTCCTCACGGTGACGATGACGAATAAGACAACGAGCATCCCGATGATTTTCAACTTTGGCGGGAGACGATGAAGGAAACTCCTCTTCTCCACAGCGATATAATCCAAATAGGAAAGCTGAATCATAAGGGTTCCTTCTCTAAACGCAATAAATCTGGCCTCAGGTGCCGGATATACCGAGCAATCAATGTGGTGATCACTCCTTCCAGGATCCATCCGATGAAACCCAGCGGGAGGACGATCGCAATAAACCGTTTCAAATTTACTTTTTCTTCGGCTGGCTGGCCTGGATGATTTTCTTCCTTCTCTTTTCCAAACTCGAACCCGATCATTCCCTTTCCCCTTTCCTGATGGATCAATTCTTCATAATGGGAAGTCCCTAAGCTGACCACTCCGATCATGGCAAGGGTAGAGAAAAGTAAGGCAATGAAGGTGGCGAAAAAAACAGCAAGGGTAAACCTTTTTAAAACACCCCATAAGAGGCGAAAAAGAAAATATCCCAATACCCCTTCGATCGAGAGGACGAGAGTATTGAGCCCGATGACGGTGATTCCACCATGCCCAAATAAGGCGAGGATGGTATTGACCACAAAGGTGGCCAGAAAGATGAGAGAAGGCCCCAATAAGATTCCGGAAATGACCGTCAGGTTCACGTGATAAGCGATGGGAACAATTTCGACGGAGGCACCCAGAATCATGACGGCAGCCATCATTCCCAGCAGAGGGAGACGCCTGGTCAGGTCCTCCTTTTTCATCGATCGCAAAAGGATGGCCCAAATAAGGATCACCACAATGAAACCTGAAGCCCAAAGCCAAACAGGCAACACTCCGTCTGGAAGATGAATATGGGACATTGATTCCTCCTTCAAAAGAAAGCACAGCGCATAGAGCATGGCGCATAGCGTGAAACCTTAAAACATTATGCGCTTAGCGCTCGGCGCTTTGCGATCTTTGTAAGGATATGCAAGCTTTGCAAAACCCAAGAAAATTCAATTGATGATCGACTACCTGATAACCTGTGGACTCGGCCACTTTCTTGGACCAATCTGAAATATCACAAAAATCCAGTTCGACCACGCTCCCGCATGCCTTGCAGATAATATGGTGGTGGTGATTCTCCAACTCACAAAGCTTATATTTGACCGCTGATCCGTTGGTGATTTTGAAAACGATTCCCAAGGACTCAAATAGACCAAGGGACCGGTAGATAGACGTCAGCCCGATCTTTTTCCTCTTTTTGAGAAGGTTTTGATACATTTCCAAAGGACTCAGCGGGCTTAGGGCATTGGAAAGCTCCTGGTAAATCAGAAGCCTCGGATGGCTCAAACTGAGTCTCTTCTCCTTAAAAAGCTTTCTAAAAAGCGCTATATTCATGAAGGGTTAAAAAAAGAATGAAAATATTTTCATACTAATAACCATTTCACCCCATCTTGTCAAGAGCTAGAAGAGCATTAGGGAAAATTACGGGATAGAAGCACACAAGCATTTTATAGACAGCGGCGCAAAAAAGTGGTAAAAACCGGATCAAGAAAAATCAAATCTGAACAAAGTTGAATCATGGACTCCCCTAAACGGCATAGTAGCAACGTGGTGGGTATTGACCTTGCGGGCAGTCCGAAGCGCAACACCGGCCTTTGCACGTTGAAAAAGGGGCTCATCACTTCTTGCAGGATACTCCATACGGATCGAGAGATTATCAACTACGTAGAGAAAGAAAACCCGGCTATCGTTGCAATAGATGCACCACTTAACTTACCGCCCGGACGAAGGTCAATCGAAGACAGGAACGGGGAACATTTTCGTCCGTGCGACCGCGAATTACTGAGACACGGCATCCGTTTTTTTCCCATTACACTCGGTCCGATGAGATTGCTTACGAAGCGAGGTATCAGGCTAAAAAAAGCTCTTAAAGCACGGCGCTATGCAGTGATTGAGGTTTACCCTGGTGCTGCGCAAGATATATGGCATATGGGTCGGAAGCAAGACGGGTTGACGAAGTTGCGCAAAGGGCTTGAAAAACTCGGAGTCAAGGGGTTACGTCCAAAGATGAACGGGGATGAACTTGATGCAGCTACGGCAGCACTTGTGGGACAATGGTTTTTGCGTGGGAAGGCAGAAGTTCTTGGCAATTTCAAGCAGGGTGCCATCGTCATTCCCTACTCCAAAGAGACGACCTGACTCTGGCTGCGCCGGATCCCCTCGAAACGCGCCGTAAGATATCTGCAAATCGCGCCAGAACTGTAGCTTGATCCCTGTCTTTCAAATATCTTCCTTAACTCTTCTTCATTTTTCACAGACGGTAGACAGGTAAATCCTTTGCAGACGAAAACGGTTGGAACACCATTTGGCGTTGATGCATTCTTGGTGATCTCTTGCTTGCAATATGTCTTGACAATCTGTTCTGACTTTTGGATAATCGCCACAACGGTGTTTATTCTGTTCAATTTCCGGTGGGTGATATAACATTTCATCAAAACAGAAAGGAGAAAAGGCGATGAACGTGAAACGATTTATCGGAACAAGTATTCTTGTATTTATTGTGATTGAAGTAATCAATTTTCTCGTCCATGGCATCATCTTCAAGAAAGCCTATGCATCTCTCGGGGCTTTGTGGAGGCCTGACATGATGTCAAAGATGTGGATCATCCACGTCGGTTATCTTATCCTGTCATTCATATTCACCTATATTTTCATCAAAGGATATGAAAACAAAGGTGTCATGGAGGGTTTCCGGTACGGCATCATCATTGGACTTTTCGCAAACATCCCGTATGCGTTCTTTGAATACCCCCTTTTTCCTCTCCCCTTTGCCCTGTGCTTGGGATGGTTCATCTTCGGGATGATCGAATATATCTTTTGCGGAATGATTGCAGCTGTGACATATAAGCCAGGGGAGAGGTAAGATCCATTGAGGGCTTCGGTGGCGTTGCCACAGCTTTGTGGCAACGCCATGAGTTCATCCCATTACCTTTTTCAATTCCTTTACATCCCTCGCAGGCGGTAGGCAGGCAAATCCTTTGCAGACGAAAGCGGTTGGAACGTCTGGGATCCCTCTCTCCATCAGAAATGGAAACCAATTCCCTTTTATAGGTTCTTGAGGATCCCTTAGGCTCAGAATTCTGTTGGGAAGATAGGCGAGGTAGATCTCTTTAAGCATGCCTTTTGTCCTTGGATCATCTCTTGAGCCGATGATTCCGATCTCCTGTGGATTCAAAAAGAATGAGAGGCCGGACAGCATCTGGGTAAATCCGGAAGGATGCTGCTCGAGAAAGTCATCGAAGAGACGAAGGATCTGTTCGGCCTTCGATCTGAAAGATTCTTCACCGGTGAGATAGCCGAGTTTGATCAAATTAAATACGGCAACGGAATTCGCCGAAGGGATGGCATTGTCATAAGGGTTCTTCGATCGGGCAATCAAAGGTTCATTCCCCTTCCCTGTGAAGAAGAAACCTCCGTTCTTCTCATCCCAGAATTGGTAAATCATTCTCTGGTTGAGATCCTCTGCCTCTTTCAACCATTCTGTCTCAAACGTGGCTTCATACAGATCGATGAGGGCCTGGATGCAAAAGGCATAGTCCTCTGAATACCCCTTCACCCGGGATTTTCCTCCATGAAACACCCTCAACAAGTCGCCATCCTCTTGCATCTCCCGGAGGATGAAACCGGCGGTTTCTTTTGCGCCGTTAAGATATTGCTCTTTTTCCGTGACTCTAAATCCATCCACAAAACCGGAGATCATCAGACCGTTCCAAGCGGTCAGAATCTTCTCATCCCGCCCGGGTCTCGCTCTTTTTTCCCTTTCAGCATAGAGTTTCTGCCTCCCCTCCGCCAATACCTTTTTCAACTCCACAACGGGCATTCCGTATAATTGAGAAACCTTTTCTAAAGTCGATGCGATATTAAGGACGCTTCTCCCTCCTTCGAAATTTCCCTCGGTGGCCACCCCATAATAAGCACAAAAAGGGGTCCCCTTTTCTTTGCCCAATACTTCTTTAATCTCATCTCTCGTCCAGACATAGAACTTCCCTTCCTCACCTTCGCTGTCCGCATCCTGGGTGGAGTAGAACCCTCCTTCCGGACTCGTCATTTCACGGCGGACATAATGGAGGATTTCTTCGCCTACATCACGATACCTTTCCTTTCCAGTGGCCTGATAGGCTTCAAAATAAGTTCTGGAAAGCAAGGCGTTGTCATAGAGCATCTTTTCAAAATGGGGGATGAGCCATCGTTCATCCACAGAATACCGGTGGAACCCTCCTCCTAAATGGTCGTAGATCCCACCATCGGCCATTCTCTCCAGACTTTTTTCCACCATTTCCAATCCATTTTTTGAACCCGTACTCTTCCAGTACCGGAGGAGAAAGGAGAGGGCCATACTGTTGGGAAATTTCGGGGCGTTTCCGAATCCTCCATAAATCGGATCGAATTGACCCTCCAGAGCAGTAAAAGCCTTTGTTAGGACCTTATCGCTCACGGCTTCCTGAGAAAGGACCATTTCAGTTATCTGATGGAGGGCATCTTTAAGTTGTGCCTCCATCTTCTCCACTTCCCCTCGATGAAAGCGATAATAATCAGAGACGACCACCAGGACTTTTGAAAACCCCGGCATTCCCCCGCGATCTTCAGGAGGGAAATAAGTTCCCGCGTGAAAGGGGACCAGATTAGGAGTTAAGAAGACGGTCATCGGCCATCCCCCGGACCCGGTCATCACCTGAACAGCATTCATATAAAGCTCGTCAAGATCCGGTCGCTCCTCTCGGTCAACCTTGATATTAATAAAGCGGAGGTTCATGATTCCCGCAATCGTCTCATTTTCGAAAGATTCCTTTTCCATCACATGGCACCAATGGCAGGAGGAATAGCCAACGCTAAGGAGAATGGGGCGATCTTCTTTCTTGGCCCGGCTCAGGGCCTCCTGTCCCCACGGATACCAATCCACAGGGTTATGGGCATGTTGTAAGAGATAAGGGCTGGTCTCGTGCACCAGCCGGTTTGTATATTTATGCTCCATTCATAGCTCCTCAGGCGTATTTATAACCATTGGGATGGAGAATGACAAGGAAAATCAACTTGACTTTTATGGAAGAGTAAGTAGTATCATTACCCGGGGAAAACGATCCCGAAAATGGGAAAGAGCTCCAAATCGTTCGTTTAGGTTTGCGTCCTGATGAAAAGAGAGCTTACATTTGAATTAGGCTTGTATGCCTTATGTATCGTGTTGGTAGGATTGCTCTGGCACAAGCCAGTTGTTCTAACAATTTGTTATGTTGCAATCAGCGTCGTCGCACTCACCAAATGGCATACCAAAAGTGATCTACTCTTCTATTTTGTCACCTTTGTCCTTGGCCCCGCAGGAGAATCCGTAGCGGTTTACCTTGGAGCCTGGAAGTATTCGAAACCGCTTTTTTTGATTCCCTTGTGGTTGCCTTTCTTGTGGGGTATTTGTGCCTTGTTCATGAAAAATATTACTGAAACGCTGCTAGGAAGGAAGGTCAAAAAGTAGTCTGATCACTGGCCTTCGGGCAAAATAAATATACAAAAGTTTAGCGTTATCTTTTCGATTTCCGGACCCATTTACTCCGTTGAATCTCACTGATCTATCCAGTGCATTGAACCAGAAAGACCGGCTTGAGCGTACGGCGCAGGATCTTTTCGGCTAAGCATCCCCGGAAAAAATGTCTGACCCCATTATGGCGACGGGTGGACATGGCAATCAAATCAATTTCTTTCTGGGCCGCATGTTCCAATATCTCCTCAACCTCATTTCCGTAACGGACATGGGCATCTACGTCAAACCCTTTAGCCTTCAGACGGCCCTCCATATCATGAAGATATTCCTCTGCCTCACGGACGACCCCCACCTGGGCTTCTGTTTGATCCACGTCGTGAAAAGTATGGGCTAAGGCGACTCGCAAAAGGCAGATACCTTCTTCGCTGCGTTCTGCCAGCTCCTCAACCTTCGAGATAATGCGTTCCGCGCAGTCCGAGCCGTCGAGCGGTACAAGAATCCTTTCCCTTTTTTCCATCAAGATCCTTCTCCCATCTAAAGTTAATAACTCTTATCTTGTCTGTCAAACAAACCTGGGTCTCTTATTCGATTCGAGGATCTTTTTTCTGATGCGCACGGAGTGTGGGGTCACTTCCACCAGCTCATCTTCTCTGATGAACTCGATGGCCTGCTCAAGGCTAAGGACCCTGGGAGGAATAAGCTGCAAGGCTTCGTCCGACCCGGCTGCCCTCATGTTGGTGAGTTTCTTCTCCTTCGTCACGTTGACATTGAGATCGTTCTCTCTTGAATTCTCGCCGATCACCATTCCTTCGTAGACAGGTGTATTCTCCTTTATAAAGAGTGTCCCTCGGGGCTGGAGATGATAAAGAGCATACGCGGTGGTCTTCCCGGGTCGGTCTGCAATCAGAGTTCCGGTAGAGCGTTTGGCGATGGGCCCATGCCACGGTTCATAACCGTCGAAGATGTGGTTGAAGAGGCCTGTCCCCCGTGTATCCGTCAAAAACTGGGAACGGAAACCGATCAGCCCTCTGGATGGGATCCTGAATTCGAGGCGAACCCTGCCATGGCCATTGTTGTTCATCTTCTGCATCCTGCCTTTCCGGATCCCTATCTGCTGTGTGACAACGCCTATGAATTCCTCTGGAATATCGATGACGAGATGCTCCATCGGTTCGTGAAGAATGCCGTCCAGGTTTTTTGTAATGCTCTCCGGCATGGATACAGAAAGCTCATAGTCTTCCCTCCTGATCATCTCAATGAGGATGGCAAGCTGCAGCTCTCCTCTTCCCATCACCTTGAAAGAATCTGTTGAATCGAAGTCTACCTTGATCGACACATTATATAGGAGCTCCTTTTCAAGCCGTTCCCTCAGGTTCCTCGATGTGACATATCTTCCCTCCTGACCCGCAAAGGGGGATGTGTTCACGGAAAAAACCATGGAGATGGTAGGCTCATCCACGGCAATTCTCGGAAGGGGCTCCGTATTTTCAATATCAGAGATGGTGTCACCGATATTAATCCCTTCCATGCCGGCCAAGGCAACGATATCCCCGGCCCGGGCCTCTTCGATGTCCACTCTCTCGAGCCCCTGAAACCCGCAGAGAGAAGTAACCTTGGTCTTGATCGGTCCCCCTTTTCCGTCGATCCTCGACACCCAATCCCCAACCTTCACTGAGCCTGAGAAGATCCTTCCTATGGCGAGCCTGCCCACATAATCGTTATAGTCGATGTTGGTGACCAGAAGCTTCAGCGGCCCTTTCTCATCCCCTTCCGGTGGTGGAACGGCACGAAGGATAAGCTCGAACAGACACTGAAGGTCTTTCGTATTCTCATCAGGCCGTAGTTTCGCAATCCCGAGCTTCGCATTGGTGTAGACGATTGGAAATTCAAGCTGGCTCTCCGTGGCTTCGAGGTCGATAAAGAGATCGTAGACCTCGTTCAATACCTCCTGGATTCTCGCATCCACACGGTCTATTTTGTTAATCACAAGGATGGGAGGAAGATTGAATTCGAGGGCCTTTTTCAGAACGAACCTGGTCTGGGGCAAAGGCCCTTCGGAGGCATCAACGAGGAGCAGCACACCATCCACCATCTTGAGTGTCCTTTCCACTTCCCCGCCGAAATCGGCATGGCCTGGCGTATCGACAATATTGATCTTGACCCCCTTGTATTCGATCGCCGTATTCTTTGCCATGATCGTAATGCCCCGCTCCCGCTCCAAGTCGATATTGTCCATCACCCGTTCCTGGACCTTTTCGTTCAAACGGAAAATGCCCGACTGCTTGAGCAGGCCGTCGATGATCGTCGTCTTTCCATGATCCACATGGGCAATCAGGGCAATGTTTCTCAAATCCTCGCGTTTCATAAGTCAGCCTTAGCGTTGCATTGAATCGGCAGTGGAGTATGCTTCCGGCTCTGTTAAGGATTCACGGGGTCAAGGGTTAAGACCTCGAGGGTAGAAGGTGGAAGATGGAACGGATGTCCGGTGCCCGAACGGCCGTTTCCGTTTGATGTTTTGGAGGTCAGGGACGCTGCCGTGCCATACGGGATCAATACGATTCATCTTAAACAGAGATTTCAAATCTCCCAGTTCCTGACGTGTCACAAAAGTCATGGCAATGCCAGCCCGCCCCATTCTTCCTGCTCTTCCAGTCCGGTGCGTGTACGACTCTGGCCGATACGGGTAGTCATAATTAATCACGTGGCTGACACAGCTGAAGTCAAGTCCGCGACCGGCAACATCGGTAGCAACCAAGAAGGCGATCTCGTTTCGGCGAAAACGCTCGAAGATGGACGTTCGCCTCGATTGTTCCAGACCTCCGTGGATATACGCGATCGATTCGAATTTTCCCTCCAACTTTTTTATCAATTGCTCACCGTGATGCCTTGAGTTGCAAAAGATGATGGCCTGGGAGATCCTCTCCCTCCTTAGGTATTCGATCAAAGCCTTGAGGCGGTCGTCTCGCCCCATAAGCTGAAAATGGTGAACCAGACTCTGAGGAGCCACCCGTTCCTTGTTCAATTCCACTCGGACGGGTTTTATCAGGTAGGCCCGAACCAGTCGATCGATCTCTTCGGGCATCGTCGCCCCAAAGAACAATGTCTGGTGTTCATGAATCAGACAGGACAGGATGAAGTCTATATCTTCGATAAACCCCATCTTCAGCATCTCGTCCGCCTCATCCAGAACCAGCGTGCGAACAGAAGAGAGGTCAATCGACGTGGTATGGTAGAGGAAATCAATCAAGCGACCGGGTGTCGCAACAAGCACATGGACCCTGTCCTTTAATTTCCCTTCTTGAATCTCCATCTGGAATCCGCCGAAGATGGCAAAAGGGATAACGTCCGTCAACCTCGAAATTCTGCTGATTTCCTCTACGTACTGAAGGGCCAGTTCACGGGTAGGAACCAAGATGAGGGCCTGGATCGCGTTGAGCGAAGGATCGATCCTCTGAATCAGCGGAATACCGCAGGCGGCTGTCTTCCCTGAGCCCGTCTCTGCCCGAGCCAAGAGATCCCTTCCGCTCAGGATGGGGAAAAAGGTCTTTTCCTGGATAGGTGTCAAGTCCTCGTACCCCATACCAGTCAGGGTCTTCAGAATCTCCGGCTTCAAATCCAAGTCTGAAAACTTCATCGTCAATCCTCAGATAACCGAGTCGATATTGAACAGGGCCGTCCTTTCCCCCTTTTTCCCCAAACCAACAATTTCCACGATTTCAAACGACAAGCGGATAAGCAATGCAGAAATAAGTTGGAGGAATTCGTAGGGTTAACAAAAAACCCATAAAAAAAGCCGCCAAGCGTTCTTTACGGGATCTCTTTCCCGTGGCTCCGAAAAACTAAACTAATTATACGCTACTTCTTATCCAAAAGCAACAAAGCCCGGTGTGTCGTCGCCTCGGAAGGATGAGCCAAGTCGTAGTCTTAAAAAATCTTAATCCAGTTCTAATCCTACTCTAATGTTTTTGTCTTATATTGTTTTAGAAAAACCAGTACACCAAAAGCTCCTTGTTTTACTCCCTATTGATGTACTGGTGGGGATCAGTTATCGCCCTCCTCTAACTGATCCCTTTTTTTGTTGAAAGACGAGTGGAAAATAATTCACTGGGTATAGAGGAAAAGCGTCCCGCTTACGAATCCGTTGTTTTATGCCTGGATGGCGCAGACGTGTCTATAACTACAAATTGCTATCCCATTCGGTTGGCACTTATCAATCAGCAAAACCGAGACTTCTCTTCTTCTTGGCCCTCTACCCTATCATAAAGTATCTCCAGGCATTCCTTATTTCCCAGCCATACCTTATTGGGTATGTCTTCAGCCTCCAGAAGAACAATCCGCTCTTGAACCTTCTTCACTTTGTAGAATTCCCCGGTCGATTTATTCTTCAATAGGTCTCCCATGACAGGTTGCATTGATCATTGCCCCCTCAAATTTTTTTCGTTTTCCTTCCCTCTACGGCCTTGAACCAGAAATTAAAAACCGGATTACCTATACCGGATTACCTATCCAGATAAAGCCACGGTAATCCGGTCCTGTTCATTTATCCTTCGGCAACCCGGCTATCCCATTGGGACCCGCGGCTTTCCGTCCCACAATTACTCGTGGTTTGGCTTTATCGATTCTCTTTTTCTAAGAAACTGTTGGGTATGTTTCAGCAATTTACGTGCCAATAGACCTCTTTCACCATAACCCATCGATTGTTATGATTATTATGAACAGATCGAAGTTTAATCAAGGCAACAGAAGAGACACTTCTTGTCAAAGGGAGGGAAAAAAGCGAATACAACTCAAGGGGCATCGACACGAGGCTGATCTGCCGGCGGGGATTTGGTCTCGGTTGGCCGCTGATATTTGTTGCCTTTAATACCGGGGTCATCGATCGAGCGTAGCGAGGATACTGCCCAACCGCCGCCCAGGGCCTTGACAAGAAGGACGCTGGCGGTCATCCGGCGGCTGGCAATGCCAAGCGCAGTGATTTCGTTGTTCAGTGCTATCGTTTGAGCAACCAAAACGTTGAGGTAGCTAACTGTCCCCGCCTTGTATTGGTTCGTGGTGAAATCCACGGATTGCTGTGCCGCCTTCACCGCCTCATCCTGGACCTTAGCCTCTTCTTCAAGGATGCGTAGCGCGGCCAGGTTATCTTCTGCCTCCTGAAATCCCGTAAGCACGGTCTGGCGATAAGATGCCACCGTCCCATCATACGCTGCCCGTGCCGCAGCCGTCTGACCCCGCCTCAAGCCTCCGTCAAACACAGTCTCCGAGATCCCAGGCCCAACCGACCAGAAGCGACTTGGCCAAATCAACCACTTGGATAAATTTGTGGTTTCAAAACCCCCCGATGCGCTCAGCGTAACGGTTGGATAATAGGCGGCGACGGCAACTCCAATCTGCGCATTCGCTGCCGCGACACGCCGCTCGGAGCCAGCGATATCTGGCCTGCGTTCGAGGAGATCGGACGGCACTCCCACGGGCACAGCGGGAGGACCGGTCATCAGCGGTCCAACAGGAATGGAGAACAGAGAGGCAGGTTTTCCAACGAGCAGTGCGATCGCATGCTCCAGTTGTGCGCGCTGTACGCCAACATCGATCGCTTGGGCCTGAGTGGTCTTGAGCTGAGTTTCCGCCGAAAGCACATCCGCCCTGGATGCCACGCCGCTTGCATATTGGTTTTTAGTCAATTCAAGAAACTTTTGGTAGGCGATGACGGTTGCATCCAGAAGCTGCTTCTGTGCATCGAATGTGTGCAGCTGGAAATAGTCTTGTCCTAGTTCAGCCTGAACCAGCAGGCGGGTCGATTCAAGATCAGCGGCAGTCGCCTGGGCGGTTGCCTTGCTGGCCTCAACGGTGCGGCGAACCCGACCCCAAAGGTCCACTTCCCAGGAGACATCAGCACCAAGCAAGTAGTCTGAATAGGGCGGGGAAGAGGCCCCGGTCGTACCGGTCGCTCCGGCCACGCTCGGCGCGTTCGGCGATATGCGTGCGCGCGTAAACGAGGCCCCCACAGTGACCGTTGGAAAGTACGCTGCTCGAGCAACTTGAACCAGAGCTCTGGCCTGCCGAAACTGCGCCTCCGCCACCTTCAGGCTCTGGTTCGAGATATTAACCTGCTCTTCAAGGGCGTTAAGCTGAGGATCATTGAAGATCTCCCACCATGCTCCGCGGGTGAGATGGTCCTTGGGCTGCGCCACCTTCCAACCTTCCATCTCCTTGAAAACCCCGGGGATCTCGGTTGCGGGCCTCACGTAATTCGGGCCAACCGTACAGGCGGTCAGGAGAATAAGCGCCCCTGCAAGTACTGTCGGTATCAGCCAACCCAGCCCCATCGAAATAGAGCGAGACTTTCCTACTCGAGCCATCGATCTTTCTCCTCCGACTTCTATCCGTTGATTGTACTGTATTTGTTTCATGGATAGCCTCTTCCGATCCGTCATCGCAGTCACCTCAATGCTTCACGGACCTACGGGCACCGGCTTCCCTTCCCCGTTTGCTTTTGAGCCAAAGCCTGAAACGATCAAGGTAGAGATAAATCACGGGCGTGGTATAGAGGGTGAGCATCTGACTGAAAATGAGGCCGCCGACAATGGCGATGCCAAGTGGCTGGCGAAACTCAGAACCAACCCCTCTGCCCAGCGCCAGTGGAAGCGCTCCCAGTAGCGCGGCCATTGTCGTCATCATGATCGGCCGAAATCGCAAGAGGCTGGCCTGGTAGATCGCGTCAACTGGGCTTTTCCCGTCCTTGCGCTCAGCCTCCAATGCAAAATCGACCATCATGATGCCGTTTTTCTTCACGATACCGATCAAAAGAATGATGCCGATCACGGCAATGACAGTGAGGTCTTTGTGAAAGAGCAACAAGGCGAGCACGGCTCCAACACCCGCCGAGGGGAGCGTGGACAGGATGGTGATCGGGTGGATGTAGCTCTCATAGAGGACCCCCAGCACGATATAAACTGTTACGAGGGCAGCCAGGATTAAAAGCGGTTCACTGGCCAGCGATGCCTGAAATGCCTGGGCCGTACCCGAAAAGCCTGACCGGATACTAGCGGGCAGCCCCATCTCCTGTGTGGCTGCCTCGATGGTGTTTACAGCATCCCCGAGTGCGACCCCTGGCACTAAATTGAACGAGATCGTTACCGACGGAAACTGACCCTGGTGGTTCACTGCCAGGGACGTCCAGGTTCGTTCGAGCCGAGCAAATGCACTAAGCGGGACCATGGCCCCAGTAGGAGGAGAGTTCACGTAAATGTCCCGCAGCGTCTCAGGGCGTTGCCAAAACTTCGGCTCAACCTCCATCACCATGTGGTACTGATTTAAGAGCGTGTAAGTGATCAACACCTGTCGCTGGCCGAAGGCATCGTAGAGAGTGTCATCGATCAGTTGGGACGTAATACCCAACCGAGAGGCAGTGCTACGGTCTATCGCCACCGAAGTTTGAAGTCCCTTGTCCTGCTGATCGCTGCTCACATCAACCAGTTGAGGCAGCGTGCGCATTTGCCTAAGCACACGCGGCGCCCATGCGTTAAGCTCTGTCAGGTTGTCCCCCTGGAGTGTGTATTGGTATAACGCAGCGCCTATCCTTC
>DATHCH010000053.1:0-19695 GCA_035319625.1 Thermodesulfobacteriota bacterium | reverse complement strand
GGTATATGAAGATCGATTGTGCCTGCTTTACGCCGAACCAGGACCGGATTGAACATATCCTCCAACTTGCCAAAGATTTTAAAGTGAATGGTGTGATTCATTACGCTATCCAATTTTGTACGCCCTATTCCGTGGAGGCTTTTAAAGTGGAGAAGGCGCTTCAGGGAAAGGGAATTCCATGTCTCAAAATCGAGACCGATTACGGAATGGAGGATATGGGGCAGCTGAAGACCCGTGTTGAGGCTTTTCTGGAAATGGTGGGGAAGTGAGCCTAACCCTCGCCAGGGGTTGAGGCTTTTACGTGGGCAGAAACGGCCTAGGGATATGACAAACCGAGGAGGGGAAAATGGATTTTAACGTACCGGGGACGAAACCCTTAGTTGACGACGAGTTCGTGGGAGAACCTGCCAAGCGTGCCCTTCACTACCTTCAGTCGAAGAGGCAGCAAGGCCATCCCATAGTAGGTATCTATTGCGGATATGCGCCCATGGAGGTCATACGGGCTATGGGGGCAGGGGTGGCTGTGCTCTGCGCCTTCTCAGACAAAACGATCGGAGCCGCCGAAGTTGCCCTGCCCAGCAACCTTTGCCCTTTGATCAAATCCAGTTATGGTTTCATCACCACCGATACCTGCCCCTTCTACGGCTTTTCGGATGTCGTTGTTGCGGAGACGACATGTGATGGGAAAAAGAAGATGTTTGAGCTTATTCGTCACCTGAAACCGATACATGTCATGGACTTGCCACATCTTCCTGACGAACAACAAGCCGAGGGCAACTGGTCCGCGATGATACAGAAGCTGAAGACGTTCCTCGAGGAGCATCTCGCCCGTCAGGCGACTGATAGGGATATAGAGGCTGCTATCAAGGAGACGAACCGAAAGAATCGGATCATGAATGCTGTTTTTGACTTTGCCGCTCGCAAGCCCCCTGTCATTAATTGGAAAGAAATATATGATCTAACCTTCCTCGCCGTGCCGGCAGCTGCCGGCGATATTGATAGACTCCTTCAAGAGAGCCTAAGCAGGTTGGAAGAGAGAGTTAAGGACGGCATCTATTACGGCAAGAAGGGTGCGCCGCGTGTACTGGTCACAGGTTGTCCTGTTGCGGGAGACGCCACAAAGGTCTTCAACATCATTGAACAAGCAGGGGGAGTGATTGTTGCCATCGACTCCTGCACGGGCATGAAGGGATTCACGGGGGAAATCGAAGAGGATTCAGTCGATCCAATCGCTGCGATTGCCCGCCGATACCTCAAGATACCATGCGCCTGCATGACACCGAATTTGAGGCGGCTGAGTGAGATGGAGAAATGGATTAAACGCTTCAAGCCAGACGTCATCATCGATGTCGTGCTCCACGCATGCCATGGATATAACGTAGAGTCTCACAAGGTTATGAAACATGTCACAGAAATGAAAATTCCTTTCTTGAAGATTGAGACGGATTATTCCGCAACCGATGTGGGACAAATCCGGACGAGGGTAGAAGCGCTGTTTGAGACTCTGTCGCGAGTATAAGACGCTCTTTTACAGAAGTTTCTTGTTGAAGGATTCGCATCGAGGCCTTTTTGGAAATGATGAAAAGAAAAGATGAGGACGCCTGCAATAGATATCGGTTTGAAAACGATCAAACTGGTTGTAGTTGAATGACTCAGAGATAGCTTGGGACCACAGAAGCATCTGAATTCTTCGGATTGAAACGGGGATGCAAGACAAGAAGGTTGCTGAAATTGGGGATGACAATAACGGCGAGATTCTCTTCGTGCATCGAACCCGGACCTTGAACCGGAGTCTCGATGAGCTCCGGAGAAAAGGCGGAATCGCATCGGTGGTAGCCAAGAAAGTGGATGAGCTTATAAGCCTCATTATGCGTACGGAAAAGAAGCACGTTCGTGAACAATTCAGGTTTACCCGTAACGGCGAATACCGGATCAAGTATTGCAGAAAATATGACCTGGGGAGCCGGTACCGTCTCGTGCTCCTTCGGAGGGGGCAGCATTTGGTGCTGCTATACGCAGGGTCGCATGACGATTGTTCGCGATGGATCGAACACAACAAAAAAATGGACTATGAAATAGACGATACGACTCATGCAATACCGGTCAGATACAATGCACGGTCGGACCATTCTGTTTCCGACGAATTACTCGAAGAAGAACCATTTTTCGACGAATACGAGACTGCGCTCATGAGCAGGATTGACAACAACATCCTGAGGAAGATATTCTCAGGTTTGATAAAGCAGCAGCGTTTGAAGTAATCTACCAACTCCTATGCCGAATCTTGTCTTGACTTTTATGCACCAGGAAACACCTAAGTAATAGGAACATTCGGACATGCGAAAATTGTCATCTCTCCTTTCGATGACGGTGACTTTGTTGCTCTTTCTACCAGGGATGGTAAAATTTGTGTTAGAGCCAATCTAAATCATGATGTCCGAAAAGACTGTCTCCGAATGACCCATGGCTGGGAAGAGGCGAATGGAAACGAAGTTACCGGCCTGGAATACTTCGATCCGATATTGGGCTTTCAATTGTTCCGGGCATTCCGTGCAAGGGTGGAGAAGGAAGGAGACTGATTCCAGTGAAGGATACGTCGCCTTCAATAAAGACTAATAGGAGGAGGAATCATATGAAAGAAATTGATTGTCGTGGCATGGCATGTCCCCAACCCGTAATTACGACGAAAAAAGTGTTGGAAGAATCTGAGGGCAAGGAGTTCATTCTCATTGTAGATAACCTGGCGGCCCGGGACAATGTGGAGCGATTCGCCCAAAGCCAAGGGGCGATGGTGGGTGTTGAAGAGAAAGGGAATGACTTTTATCTCCGCATCCAGAAAAAAAGCGCCTGCGATCTGGCAGCATCAGCTCAAAAAGCCGAGAAAGTGGTCATCTACATGAATTCTAATCTTCTTGGAGTTGGGGAGGAGGCATTGGGGACCATTCTCATGAGGTCTTTCTTGAAAACCCTTTTAGATTCAAGACCCATTCCGTCAAAGCTGATCTTTATTAATTCCGGGGTCCGGTTAACCGCCGAGGGGTCCGAGGTTCTCGAAACTTTAAAAACCATTTCCGAAAAAGGAGTGGAAATCCTCTCCTGCGGAACCTGTTTAGATTTTTATGGCCTTAAGGAGAAGTTGAAGGTCGGGATCATTTCCAATATGTATGATATCGCTCAGTCTTTATTGGAGGCTGATCGTTTAATCAGGCCGTGAAACTTGGTTGACACCAAAATGCAATATGAGTAATGTGGTTATATAGACTGTGCGTACACATGAGCAGCGTCGACTCTTGAAGCTGAAGGAGGGCAATATCTTATGAAACACGGTGCGCGAAATCAGATTGCTGGAAAGGTCAAATCGATTAAACGCGGGGATGTCATGTCACTCATCAAATTTGTAGTTACAACACCCGCGGAGATGGCCTCGGTGATAACGACTGAATCAGTCGAGGCCCTCGATCTGAAGGTCGGCGACCAGGTCCAACTGATCGTCAAAGCGATTCATGTCCTTCCACTCAAACCTTAGCAGGAGGCGGACCTCCGGGGAGCAAGTTTTATTCCTCGCTCTGACGTTACATGGTGGTTGTAGACTTTTCGGAGAGGTTCGCTCACACATTGCGCTGGCTTCGGAAGGAATTTTCACATTTGATTTTTACTCAGGTGATATATCTTTTGGATCTAGTAAAAGTGATTCAATCGGATAACTCTTTTGAGGACATTGGCGGATCTTGGTACAAGAAAAGATCAAGGAGATGATCTACTTCGATAACCCGGCGACCACCTGGCCGAAGCCGCCTCAGGTGAAGGAAGCGATGAATCGATTTATGGAGGAGGTTGGAGCCAACCCGGGTCGATCCGGACACTTCCGCTCGATTGATGCTGCCAGGATTGTCTTTGAAACCCGAGAGGCCCTTTCCGTCCTATTCCGTGTCAAAGACTCTTCAAGAATTGTCTTTACGCTTAATGCTACCGAATCGATCAATTTAGCGCTGAAGGGATTACTGAAACCCGGAGATCATGTCATTACGAGCAGCATGGAACACAATTCAGTGATGAGACCTCTGAGGTATCTGGAGAAGAAAGGCGTCGAATTGACCGTCGCTCCCTGTCTAGATGACGGCACGTTACACGCGGAGGAGGTGGAGAGAAGGATTCAATCCCATACGAAAATGGTCGTTCTCAATCACGCCTCAAATGTTACAGGAACCCTGCTCCCAATCGAAGAAGTGGGATTGATCGCGAGAAAATACAACCTGTTGTTTTTGGTTGATGCGGCCCAGACCGCTGGGGCTTACCCTATCGATATAGAAAAGGGCGGAATCGATCTTTTAGCTTTCACCGGGCACAAGAGCCTTTATGGACCCCAAGGGACAGGGGGACTGGTCATTGGCGAACGTATCAAGGAGAAAGAGATGGTTCCTCTTAAACAAGGCGGGACAGGGAGTCGGTCTGAATTTGAGGAACAACCCGACTTCTTACCGGATTGTTTTGAAAGCGGAACGCCAAATGGCGTTGGCCTTGCCGGGCTGCTTGCCGGTGTTCAATTTGTCCTGGGAAGAGGGGTGGAAAAGATCCGGCGAAGCGAGATGGCTCTTGTCAACAAGCTCATCAGGGGTTTAGGAAATATCCCCCGGGTGAAACTTTATGGCCCTGAACTTCAGGAGCATCGAATTGCTACAGTCTCTCTTACTTTTAGCCACCTCACTCCTTCGGATGGGACCTCGCGTTTAGAAAAGGAGTTCGGCATCCTCTGCCGTCCTGGGCTTCACTGTGCGCCCGCAGCCCATCACACCCTCGGAACTTTTCCAGAGGGAACGATCCGATTTGGCCTGAGTGCTTTCAACACCGAGGCAGAGATCGAGACCGCCATCCAAGCCGTCTCCCTGATCTCCAAACAGAAAGGGTAGTGCCCCCTTCTTCTACTTACCATTGAAGATAGGTCGGACAGTGTTGCGGGCTATGCGAAGGGATTAGAATATTTGTGAAAAGAAAAAGGAATGTATGGTAAAATGCAAATAGAGGCTTCGCGCAGGCAGGCGCCAGGAGAGAGGTGGCCATTGGTTTATTTCCTAAACAATTTATGAAATGTGTCTTCCTTTTTGAATCGGTCCATCGTGTCATGGGAGCCGAGAAAATTTTAAAGGAAAAAGGGATAGAGGTTGACCTCATTCCGGTACCGAGGGAGATCAGCTCCGACTGCGGAGTCGCCGTTGAACTCTCAGAAGAATCAGAAGAAAAAGCGTTGCTTATCCTCAAGGAGAATAAGGTATCGATGACCGAACGTTATACAAAGGATTCAAAGGGAAGGTTTGAGAAAAAGAAGGAAATTCCGATATAAATCCGAGATGCGGAGAGAAGAATGGATGAAGTGCGGTTGACTTCGAAAGTCAAAAAAGCGGGCTGAGCCTCCAAAGTGGGTCCAGAGGATCTGGATCAGATTTTGAAAGATTTACCTATTCCAAAAGATCCGAAAGTATTAGTCGGACTGGACACGTCGGATGACGCAGGAGTCTATCAGCTGAGCGAAGAGTTGGCTCTCGTTCAAACGGTAGATTTCTTCACTCCCATTGTAGACGACCCCTTTACCTTTGGTCAGATCGCCGTAGCCAATGCCCTGAGCGATGTCTATGCCATGGGAGGCACTCCGCTCACCGGCATGAATTTGGTAGCCTATCCCATCAAAGATCTCTCTTTTTCTATTTTGAGAGAGATCCTCCTCGGAGGCCTCTCGAAAATGAAGGAGGCTGGCGTGGCTCTGGTGGGTGGGCATTCGATCGAAGACCCGGAGATTAAATACGGTCTGGCCGTAACGGGCGTGGTCCATCCGAATAGAATGCTGACCAATGCCAAGGCAAAAGCAGGGGACAAATTGGTTTTGACAAAACCTCTCGGTACAGGCATTGTTTCCACAGCCCTCAAGGCCAGGATGGCTTCTGAGGAGGCTGTCCGAAAGATCGTGGAGAGCATGGTAACCCTCAATCGAACCGCGTCGGAATGGATGAGAAAATACGGAGCCCATGCCTGTACGGATATCACCGGGTTCAGTTTCATCGGCCATGCCTTAGAAATGGCGATCGCAAGCCAGGTGGGAATGGTCATTCAATCCAACGCTGTTCCTATCTTTCCGGAAGCCATGGAATACGCGAAACTGGGGTTGGTTCCCGGAGGGGCGTATTCAAATCGCGATTTTTTTTCATGCCGAGTGGAAATGCATTCCAGTGTGCCCCATCTTTTGGTGGACATCTTTTATGATCCTCAAACATCGGGTGGCCTCCTCATCTCTTTACCTCCCGGTGGGGCAGAGAAACTGGTGGCGACGCTAAAAAAAGAAGGGCTCGTCCACTCCTCGACGGTAGGGGAGGTGGTGGAAGAGCCTCGCGGAAAGATTCGACTCCTCTGATTTTTTCCTCCAATCCTTGTTGCAACCGGAGGGAAAATTCGGTTACATTATAATGAAACTTGTTTTGGGTCTATGAAGCTGACTTAAAAAGATCGAACCGATCAACGTAAGAGATTGAAAGAATAAAACCGATGGAGATTGAGGTCAAATTATTTGCAACACTTCGAAATTATCTGCCGAAGGGGAGCAGTCGGTTTTCCTGTAAGATGGGGATCGATGGCTCCACCCGGGTTCAGGATATTTTGTTGCGGCTCAAGATACCCGAACAGATACCCAAGATCATTTTGATCAACGGCGTTCACGGAAAGAAGGAGCAGATATTAAAGGAAGGTGATGTCCTGAGCGTCTTTCCTCCTGTCGCGGGAGGCTGATAAAACCGTAATATCCAAATCCCAAGTTCCAAACTCCAAACAATAACCCAAATTACAATCACCTAAATTCGAACCCCTCACTCTTTCTCTCACCCCCCGAGGCTGTGTCACAACCTCGGCCTTGGTGGAAGAGACGGTCGGGCCTCAAAGTCTTAGAATGCGGTCTTTTAGGAATGGCTAATCAGTGCCTGTGGAAAATGGAGTTATCTCAAGGATACGGAGCGTCTGAATTTAACGTGTAAGAGGTTGCCGCCCTAAGACTTTTCCACCCGACCGTCTCTTCCGCCTTGTTTGGTACCAGTTTTTATTATTATGACGACACAGTCTCCAGGGGGAGGGATGGGGCGAAGGGCATTCTTGGATGTCTGATTATTGGGATTTAATCGGTTTCTCTTTGAGTTCCTTGATCTTCTTTTGCAACCTTTCTTTTTGATCTGGTTGGGGATCCAGTTTCAAAGCCCTTTCATAGAACTCCACGGCTTTTTCGGTCCGGTCAACTTTGAGATAACTGTCAGCCAGGTGTTCCGTGATCGTGGAATCATCCGGTGTCAATTGGTTCGCTTTTTCAAGTTCAGTCAAAGCTCTCTTGTAGTCCCCGAGTTTATAATAAACCCACCCCAGACTATCGGTGATATACCCCATATTGGGTTTCAGTTCCATGGCCTTCTGGATGAGTTTGAGGGCCTCTTCCAGGTGGATACCCCGCTCGGAATAGGAATAACCAAGATAGTTGAGGGCGTCGGCATGATTGGGGTTGAGTCGGAGAACCTCCTTCATCTCGGCGAGCATCTTATCGAAATCGCCTATTTTATCGTAAAGCGCGCCCGCTTGAAAATGAATTTCTTCATCATTCTGATTTTTCTCAAGCCCCCTTTTCAGCGTGGCCAAGGCCTTTTCTAATTGGTTCTCTTTTTCAAAAACGGCAGCAAGGAAGAGGTAGAGGTCTCCCTCGTTCGGCTTGGCCTGGATGGATTCCTCTAAGATTCGGATAGCCTCCTCCGTCTTGTTCTGTTTCCTCAGAACCAGGACAATATTCCTTATCGAGTCAGCGAAGAGAGCGGATTCGGGAGGAATCTTCTTAAATTCCGAGATGGCCTGATCAAAAGCCTCTTTTTCTACATAGGCGACTCCTAAATAATATCGGACCCGATCCTCTTTGGGATTGGCAGCGAGGACAAAATTGAATTCCAAAATCGCCTGGTCAAATTTTTCCTGTTCCAAATAGATCAGGCCCATCTTCGTCCGGATATTGAGGTCTTCTGAACCGGACTTTTGCATCTCCCGAAATTGATTCAATGCCTCGTCAAACTTCTTCTTTTTGATGAAGATCTGGCTAAGCCGAGTTCTTGCGTTTTTGTTGTCCGGATCGAGGCTAAGGACTTTTTGGTAAACCTCAGAGGCCTTTTCCGGTTCATTCTGGATCTCATAAGTCATCCCCAAATCCATTAGGACGGAGACCAGATTGGGTTCGATCGCCAGGGCCTTCAAAAAATATTGCTTGGCCAATTCATAAGATTTTGTCCTGATATAAATTCTTCCCAAAGCATAGAGGCCCATCACAGAATTGGGCTCGATCTCGAGAAACCGTCTAAGGATTTGGATCGCTTGATCGTATTCCTGGATGTCCTCGTACAGAGAACTGAGGAAGAGGTAGCTTTCCTGATGTTGTGGATCGATTTCCAGTACTTTTTTGTAAGAGGCGATGGCCAACGGGTACTTTTTGAGGATGGAATATAATCCACCCAAGAGGAGATGGGCAGGAAGATGATCGGGGTCGTAGAGGAGCGCGGTTTTGCACTCTTCCATCGCGTCGTTTAAGAGTCCTTTGTTTATGTAAAGGGTGGCCAATTCGACGTGCAAGGAGGGTTCTTTGGGGTCACGGGCAATCGCTTCTTTAAGTTCCTCAATCGCCTCGTCCACTTTTCCCTCCTGTAACCGAAGCTGGGAGAGGAGAAAGTGGTAATAGGCAAGGGGATTTGAAGGGGGAGTTCCCATCTGAGTCTTTTGGAGTTTCGTTGGAATGGGCCGGAAGGGAGGCGTCTCTTTCTCTTGTTTTTGAAATTCGGGTCTTCCCGCACAACCTCCCAAAAGAAGTAGAGACAGAGAAAAAACGAGGACTTTCGTCAAGAATGGCTTCATTCTTTAAAAAATAACAGACTTCGGAAACAAAGTCAAAGACCTGAATTCGATTTTAAAAGATTCTCCAAGGTGTCCGGGGGGAAATACCCTTCCATTATTTTTCCGTTTTGAAAGAGGAGGGTGGGAGTGGAATCGACGAGCAGACGCCTTCCCAATTCCATATTTTTATTGATGGCTGTGGTATCGCAAGAAGGCGTTTTTAATTCAATTCCTTGGTAAGTTTCTTCCAATGCCTTTCTTCTATCCTTTGAACACCAGATGGACTTCGCCTTCTCAAACGAAGCAGGAGATAAGGGGTATAAAAAGAAAAAAGCCTGGAGATCTTTCATTTGTTTCAATTCTTCATGCAGTTGGGAACAAAAATGGCACCGGGGGTCGGTGAATACATAGAGTTTTCTTTTTCCCTCTCCCATGGAAATGGCATTTTCGAGGTTAAGCGTGGAGGGGTCCGCCCTCCGGACATCTTTTATTCTGTCAAGCGTAAGATTTCTTCTGGTCTGGCGATCCAATATCTGTCCGGAAATAATAAATCTCAGGTTCTTATCAATATAAAGAATGATCCTATCTTGACCTATCCCGCACGAGACCTCCCAGAGCCCATCCAAAGGAGCCTCCTTGATCTCCAAGATTTTAAATTCCGTCTGAATATAATCCTTCAAAATACTGGTGGCCTCTTCGTTTGTGAGGGCAAAAGCGTTCCCAAGCAGAAGTAGAGATAAAACGAAGGACCCACAGAAGATGAGCAGTGTTTTTTTCATATTCCGGCTCCTCCAAAACGTGAGATTATTTTAGCAAAGCATAGACGGATTTGCCAGTCCATCCCTCTCTCATCATGGAGAAGGGTGAACGCAATCATTTTCTGGCGAAATCGAAGTCACTACGAAAGAAGGGGAGAAAACAATCCCGGTGGATTCAAGATTCCCGTTAAACAAAGGAGGCGTTATGCTTGAGCTAAGAAATCGGATGGTTATAGCGGTTACGTTGTGCCCGTGGTCTCTCTTCTTAAGTGGTGTCTCTGACCAGGAGAGCGTCCGGTCTCAGAAGCCTTGGGAAGGGATCCATTTGGAATTTGCAGTGGGCGAATTGAGCTCCAAAATCCTCTGCGTCGAAGTGCGGAAAAGGTAGAGGTGGTGGTGATTGTTCGCAATTGGGGGAAATCAATTAAGATTAGCCTTTTTTCTCGAAGCGATAGAGGGTTCTTGGATTCACCTTAAGGATTTCTGAGGCAATCCTTTTGTTTCCCCCGACCTCTTTCAGTATCTCTTTTATATACTCAGACTTGATATCGCCTAAAGATTTGCGGTCCTTCACTCCTCTCTTAATCATTTCCGAAAACCCCTCCGTCAGATCTTTGGGAAGGTCATTGGACACCAAGTAATCCTGGTCGGTCATGATCACGGCCCTTTCAATGACGTTTTCTAATTCTCTCACATTCCCCGGCCAATGATATTCTAAAAGGAGTTTGATCGCCTCTTTGGAGATCCCCTTGATCTCCTTTTTGGCTTCTTTGGAATAGAGATCAAGGAAATGGTAGGCGAGTAAAGGAATATCCTCTTTTCTGTCTTTGAGATCGGGGAGAAAAATGGGGAACACATGAAGACGGTAGAAAAGGTCTTCCCGAAATTTTCCGTTCTTCATATTCGCTTCCAAATTCTCATTAGTGGCTGCGATCATTCGGACATCAATCTTTGTTCTCTCTGTACTACCCACTTTCATCACTTCCTTCTCCTGAAGGACTCTTAGAAGTTTCACTTGCACGGAGGGGAGGATCGTGGAGATCTCGTCCAAGAAGAGCGTCCCGCCGTCGGCCTCCTCGAATAGGCCCTTCTTCGCTTGGACCGCTCCAGTGAAGGCGCCCTTGGTGTGTCCAAAAAGTTCACTTTCCACCAGCGTCTCAGGGATGGCCCCGCAATTGAAAGGGATGAAAGGTCGATCCACCCTCGGGCTATGATAATGGATGGCCTTGGCGACCAGCTCTTTGCCGGTTCCGCTTCCCCCATAGATAATGACTGTGCTACTCCCAAGAGCCACCTTTTCGATCAGGGAGAAAATTTCCTGCATCTTCTTGCTTTTTCCGATAATATTGCTGAACTCAAATTTTTTTCTCACCTCCAACCTCAGAAGCCGATTTTCCCTGAGCAGGATGCCCTCTTTCTGAGCTTTGGAGATGTGGATAAGGAGTTCGTTCAAATCGACGGGTTTAGTGATATAGTCGTTCGCTCCTATCCTCATTGCTTCCACCGCCGTCTCAATAGATCCATAGGCCGTCATCAAAACAACTGTCACCTCTGGCCTCGTTCCTTTGATCGTTTTGAGAAGCTCGAGGCCGTCCATCTCCGGCATCTTCAGATCGGTCAATACTAAATCGAAGACGTCCTTTTCGATTTTTTCGATGGCCTCGACGCCGTTTTGAGCGACCTCAACACTGTATCCACCCATCTGTGAAAGACCTTTTCTAATGATGTCCCGAACGGGAGCTTCATCGTCGACGACCAATATTTTCATGGACTCCCCATCAGACTCCTTTTAGCAGTATTCTTACCAAAAAATGATTTCTAAATCAATGGAAATCATTTTTTTCCAGAATTCTCGATTCCAAATTTTCAGCAAAATTCTTAACGGAGTTGACCCGTTCGGCAGCGCCTATCCTTGCCTTTGAAGACCGGAGAAAGCAGCCCGCTTCCATCGACAAGCTCAGGACACTGAGTTTATCGAAGTGCTGGATTAACCCTGAACAAGCTTCGATTTCCAGGTTGAGGGAGTCGGAGGGTTGACTGTTGCTCAATTTCTTATAAAATATAGCGATTGGGAGCTAATAAGGAAAGGAAGGGGGGCATTCGTGGAGGACCGAATCTTGATTGCGGACGATGAAAAGATGATCTGTAGTGTGCTATCTCAAAGGCTGACCCGAGAAGGATATTCATGTGTCACCGCCCATAACGGGAAGGAGGCCCTCACTCATTTCTACCGGGGGAATTTTTCGCTGATTATCTCAGATATCCGGATGCCTGAGGTGGACGGTTTAGAGCTTTTGAAGAGTGTGAAGGCCGTGCGACCCACCATGATGTTCATCATCATGACCGCTTATCCGGAGATCGAAATAGCCGTCGAGGCGATACACCTGGGAGTGAGTGACTTCCTCATCAAGCCCTTCGATCTCGAACTCGCCGTCTTCAGTGTGAAAAAAGCCCTTGAGCAGAAGAAGATGGAGGAGGAGATCGAGTCTTACCACAAAAACCTGAAGAGAATGGTGGAGGAGAGGACCGTGGAACTTCAACAGGCTTATCGTACTTTGAAGAAAGCCTATTTAGATTCGGTCAAGGTTCTGGCAGAGGCAATCGATGCCAAAGACCCCTACCTACGAGGCCACTCTGATCGAGTGAGGCGGATGAGTTTGCAGATTGCCGTTTCATTGGGGTTTACAGAGGAGAGGATGGAGATTTTAGAATATGGAGCGCTCCTCCATGATATTGGTAAGATTGGCATTCAAGATGAGATTCTCCGCAAACCAGGGCCTCTGAGCCCCGAAGAGTACCAGATGATTCAAGAGCATCCCTTGATCGGTGCAAAAATTGTGGAGGGGATCGAGTTTTTCAAGGATAAGATTCCCATGATTCGTAATCATCATGAGCACTTTAACGGGGAAGGGTATCCAGACGGTTTGATGGGAGAAGGCATTCCCCTTGAGGCGAGGATCATTGCTGTTCCTGATGCTTTCGATGCGATGGCCAGCCTAAGACCCCATCGGGGGACCATGCCCCTTGAGCGCATCCTTTTGGAAATGGAAAAGTGCAAGGCAAAACAATTCGATCCAAAAATTTTGGAAATTTTTCTGCAAGAAAGAATTTATCAGTCATAACCAAAAACGGAGCGCCCCCATTTATTGGGGGCGATTTGGAACAGCTCGTTTCTTTTCCTTTGGCGATACCTGCCTGCCCTGGTCCTGACCAAGGGCGGGGCAGGCAAGGATTCAACGAGATATGCCAGCCAATCTCCCCCCCCAATATTTAGAGGTAGAGCTTAAGTTCAAGCAGGCCAAGACGACACCAGAGAAGATAAAAGCTCTCGAGGTGATGATGGCCGTCATTCCAAAGCATAAAGGGACCGAGAGACTTCGGGGACAGCTCAAGAGCCGGATGGCCAAATTAAAGGAGGAACTCCAGAGGAGACCCGCTGTCGCGAGGGCGGAGCAGGCCTATAATATTAAGAGAGAGGGAGCTGCTCAAAGCATTCTTCTGGGCCTTCCCAATTCTGGTAAATCAAGCCTTCTCTCCCAGATCACTGGCGCCTCTTCCGAGGTGGCGGACTACCCCTTCACAACCCAGAAACCCATTCCCGGCATGATGAAGTATGAGAATTTACAGATTCAATTGGTGGACACGCCGCCGATTCAATTGGATCATATCGAACCCGGATTCCCAAACTTGATTCGAAATGCGGATGCCCTTCTTCTGTTGGTTGACCTGGCGGAAAACCCTCTCTTCCAGATGGACATCCTCTTGAAAGAGTTGAATGAGATGAGAATAAGGGTGGTCGTGAAAGGACCTATTCCCTCAATGGAGTCGGGATGGATTTGTCTGCGGGCACTCGTGGTTGGGAATAAGTGCGATGTGAAGAATGCAATGGAGGAGTACTGTAAACTCGAGAACCGTTTCAAAGATACCTTCCCCATGTTACCTCTCTCTGCCAGAGAAGGAATGAACTTTGAAGAATTGAAAAAGGAGGTCTATCAACTTCTCGGCATCATTCGGGTCTACACGAAGGTTCCCGGAAAAGACCCGGATCTGACGGAACCCGTTATTCTTAAGAAGGGAAGCACGATTGAGGATGTGGCCCGCTCCGTTCACAAGGATTTTGCGGCCAAGCTTCGATATGCAAGGGTCTGGGGTTCTGGAAAATTCGATGGACAAATGGTCAAGCGGGATTATCTTGTCAGCGAAGGGGATGTGATCGAGCTGCACATTTGAGAAGGGAAATTCAAAGCAGGAAATTCGAAATTCGTAAAAATGGCGAATGACCGAATGTTAAAATTCTAAGCCGAATAGAAAAGGTCTGTATGAGAAATTTGGCCATTTGGATTTCGTATTTTAAAATACGGTTAAAATTGGTTACCGAAACCTCCGAGGGACAGCAGAAAAGGAAATAGATGAAGGGTTTAACGAGAAGACTTTTCTTGAGATATCTTTTGGGACTTCCGCTCCTCTCTTCTTTTCCCCTCCATGCTCTAGAGACATGGGCAGACCTTCCCGCCCTTCCAAGAAAGGGTGAAGGGAGCTCCATTGGCGAGTTCTTCAGGGGAGAGGAACTTCACTACATCATTGGGGTCTGGCTGTTTAAGAAAGTGGCGGTGGGAAAAATAAGTTTCAAGGAGATGAAGGAAAAGGGCCGTTATCTTTCTACTCTTCAAGCGGAGACCTTGGGTATCCTCGGATGGGTGGCTCGTTATCGAGCGGACACGTATCGCTCCGTCACGGAAGAAATCGACGGGGGGAGACGCCTCCGATCCGTATCGTTCGAAGAAGATGTGAAGGTGGGAGACACATTGCGGCGGCGAACCCATTTCTTCGATTATGAAAAGCGAAAATGGATTCGGGTGAGGCAAAGGAAAGATGGCACCAAGGTGAGGGCAGAGGAGGAGATCCCTCCAGGAATGGTCTATGATGATTTCATCACAGCCTCTTATAATTTCCGTTACGGTGTTTACGGGGAGATCGAGAGAGGTAGAAAATATACCGTAGCCACCTTTCCTAAGAAGGGGCCATCCAGTTATGAAGTGAGAGTGGCTTCAAAAGAAGAGGAGGAGAAGAGAAAAAAATCTGAGAAATCTAAGGATGGGAAAGAGTATCTCGTCAAGCTTTTTTTGGACCCAGAGGTGACACACTCCAAAGAAGGTCTTATCGAAGGCTGGTTATCAAAAGAACTTTACCCCACAGAGGGGATGATCAAAGATGTCATGTTCTTCGGGGATGTCAGGGGAAGCCTGATCAAAAAAGTTCGGAGTTAAGAGTTCGGGGTTCGGAGTGAAATCAGTAAGAGGAGGCTGTTACAGGCAATATTAGCCCCTGTAAGTCATTGTGAGGAGAGGTAGCGACTAAGCAAGCTCAAGGTGAGATTGCCACGCCCGTTGGGCTCGCAATGACAACTTCTTGTGATTCGGAATGTAAACTATTTTATGTTCTTGGCAATAATTCGTTTAAAGAGAGTTTTAGACTCCGAACTCATAACTAAAAAGCATGGATACTCAATCCAGATATTTCAGGCTGCCCAGGAAAGATATCGCCTATTTTAAATTCATCATCGAATCCTATGAAGGGATGGCTGTGATAAGGACGAAGGATCCGCATGAGGCGATCGTGGAGTTGATGGTGGCTCCTGGATGGGAAAAGGATTTGGAAGAAGTATTGGAAGGACTAAGGAAAGAGATGTCAATTGAAAACATCTCTAATTTCAAATTTCAAAATCCAAATGTCAAATAAATTTTACGTGACGGGTTCGCCATCCGCGAACCATGAAAATCTTAAATCCCCCCTCGCCCCCTTTTAGTAAAGGGGGGTTAGGGGGGATTTGGAAATATATTTTCTACGTAATGTCAAAGTCCAAAACCAAAAGATTCTTGAAATTTGAGTTTTGGATTTGGTTTGACATTCGAACTTGGGCATTTGAAATTTAAGGAGGATCGAAAGTATTCCATACCAAGAGATATTGCGTGAAGCTCTTCGACAAGGCGGGGAGTTTGCAGACCTCTTTTTTGAACAGACCCATTCGGCGGTGATCATCTGTGAAGAAGATCGAATCGAGAAGGTGATATCCGGTGTGGATGTGGGCGTGGGACTTCGAATTCTCTTTGGCAGAAAGACATCTTACGGTTTTACCACAGAGATCTCAAAGGAGTCCCTCTTCAATTTAGCCAAACGGATAAGTCGCTCTGCGAAAGAGGGTGGAGGGGAGAGGAAAAATAGTTTTCCCCAGCTACCCCGGGCCGCCCTTGCGCCCGTTCCGATTTCCAAATCCTTTTATCAGATCCAGAGACATCCGGAGGGCCTCTTAATGGAAGAGAGGGTTTCAGCTGTAAAACGGGCCAACGAGACGGCTCGGAGACTGGATCCTCACATTCAACAGGTGAAAGTCCTCTATCGGGATGTGAATCAAAAGCTTTCTATTTCAAATTCGGATGGGATTTTAATAGAAGGAGAGAGGGTAGGGACAGTTTTCTCTGTACAGGTCGTTTCTGCAAAAGGGGATGTTGTCCAGACTGGATATGAACCCATCGGGGGAGCGGTGGGTTTTGAGCTCTTTGATCTTCATCCTCCAGAGGAAGTGGCTGAGGTGGCCGCAAAGAGATCTCTCCTCATGCTTTCGGCCAGAAAAGCACCGATGGGCAAAATGGCAGTGATCTTATCCAGCGAAGCAGGAGGGACGATGATCCATGAGGCCATCGGCCACGGATTGGAAGCAGACCTCGCTCAGCAAGGGCTTTCCGTCTATTCTAAGAAGATCGGGGAAAAGGTTGCTTCTTCTCTGATCACTGTCGTCGATGATCCCACCCTTCCTCAGCGAAGAGGGTCCTATGCCTTTGATGACGAGGGAGTGGCTTCCCGAAGAACGATCCTGGTGGAGCAGGGAGTTTTAAGAGGATATCTTTATGATCGGTTATCCGCTTTGGAAGACGGGGTGGAGTCAAGTGGCAATGGAAGAAGGGAATCCTACCAGCATAAACCGATTCCGAGAATGAGCAACACGATGATCCTTCCGGGGAGGATGAGGGCCGAAGAGATTGTTCGTTCTGTAGAAAAGGGATTGTTTGTGAAGAAAATGGGCGGTGGGCAGGTCAATACCGTCAACGGGGATTTTATCTTTGAGGTCAACGAGGGGTATTTGATTGAAAAAGGAAGTATCGGAGAACCGGTCCAGGGAGCGACCCTCATTGGCAATGGACCCCGCGTGCTGAGGGACATTGATATGATCGGCAGTGATCTGGGGTTTGGGATCGGGACCTGTGGAAAGGATGGCCAGGGAGTTCCGGTCGCCGATGCCCAACCCACTCTGAGAATTCCCGAACTGGTGGTAGGAGGACAACAGGAGATTTCTTGAGAAGAGACAGGGCTACAGGTTTGTCAGATCCAATTTTTTCAGGTCTTCTGAAGGATGATTTGAAGATACATTACCTCATAGAACTACGGTACCGCCTCCTTATCGAGACTTATGCTTGTACGTTGTCTTAGCTTTTCCTTAACCACATAAATTGGTGATTAAAGAATCATTCTGAATAAGAACGGTGACAATTGATGAATAATTATATGAACTTTAAAAAGTATAATGTCAATAGAAATTTTTGAGCCCTAAAATTCATTGAGTTAAATCATCTAAACCGGACATGGTATTGGCCAAGCATATTTTCTTGCTTTTAAGGTTAAATTAGCCTATAATAAGTCAACAAACTAAGTTGCATAGAGCCTTTTAGGCTTATAGCTTACGCCCGCAAGAACTCTAAACGACTTCTTTGCGGGCTTTTTTATAGCCAAATCAAAGCCGATTTGGAGGTTGAGATGGCGATTACAAGGCAGAGCGACCGGAGGAAAAGTAATAGAAGGGAGAACAACCGTAGAAAAGGTGATACAAGAATCATCAAAATTGAGGAGGAAGGGGGCAAAGAACAGGAGAGGACCGTCCGCCACGAAGCTGTCCCAAAAAGAAAGCAAGGTCAGTATGGAGCGGACATGAAGAATTTACACGGGAATGGAGCGAAACTTTTGTAACAAAAAAAAGGAGAATGATTATGAATATCTATGTGGGAAACCTACCCTTTGAGGCAACAGATGTAACGATTCGGGAGGCTTTTGAATCCTTCGGTGAGGTAACCTCAGCGAGAGTAATCAAAGACAAGTACAATGGCCAGTCTCGGGGGTTTGGTTTTGTAGAAATGCCTGCGCAGTCTCAGGCTCAAACGGCCATCAGAAGTCTTAACGGGAAGGAACTTCTGGGCAAAGCGATCAGTGTGAATGAGGCCCGTCCCCGTGCCGACCAGGGAAGAACTGGGGGAGGGCGGATGGATTATAGCGGCCGCGGAAACCGTCATTAATTCGGATTCTGCAGAAAAGAGGTTGAACAATGCTACAGCGAAGAAGGCGTGGGAGGTTCCATGCTTCAAAACCGAGCCATTTGAGGCATCCAAAATCCTATAAGGTCTTATGTTCGGGTTGCGGAAAGGAAGTGGTCACCCCGGTTCCCCCACCGAATGACAAAAAACTATTGTGTACCGAGTGTTTCAGCAAATAGAGATATTTGAGGAACAAATACATGAATAAGAAGGTTTACGTAGCCAACCTCCCTTTCCAGGCCAGCGAACCTGAACTCAAAGTGCTGTTCTCCAAAGCTGGAGACGTCATGTCTGTCAAGATTTTAGCGGACAGGCAAACTGGCTAACCGAGAGGTATTGCATTCGTTGAGATGTCAACATAATGGGAAGCGAGGAGAGCTGTCTCCATGCTGAACCGAATAGATTTCATGGGGAAAAACTTGCTGGTTAAAGAGGCGATCGTCAGGCGTGGCTTTCGGGGAAGATAGCAATAAGAACTTAAAGACAGTCGTCAGGATAGAAAGGATTATTATGAACAAAGCAAGGCTTGAATGGGTTATGTCAGGGTTAAATCAGTATGCGTTAACCCAGGCTGAAGACCAATTTCTCAAAACTGCGTTGGGGGACTTCGATAAAAACCATGCGCTAACAGAAGCGCAGGAGGATAGGCTGGAAAGCCTTTACAAGCAGAAGTCACAAACGATCCCCAACAAGAAATCTGATCGTTTTTCAGTTAAGAAGAGCGTCCCCCAAAAAGTCAAGCCCCAGAGACCTCGCGTGAGACCCTATTGATGTGAAAAGGTGGAGGAAGCAGCGATTCGGGCAGGGCTGGCGAGAGCGGGACAGGGATTCTTGTGATTCTGTCATGTTAAGACACCCAGAGGAGGCGAAGCATGCCGGAAAGATCGTTGGAAGCGTATGATTTTAAGGGGCCAAAGCCCCGAACCATCTTAATCCTTATTGTCCTCTTGATTCCTCTGATTGTTTTATGGGGCTGTTTTGCCATCGTCCCGGCAGGCCACAGAGGGGTTGTGCTCTGGTGGGGGAGTGTGGAAAAGAGAATCATGGGCGAGGGGCTCAATTTCAAAGTGCCCTTTGCCGAAAGAGTGATCAAGGTGGATGTCAAGGTTCAGCCCCATCCGTTCAAGGAGATCGATGCCTCTTCAAAAGAATACCAGATGGTGAAAATGACGGGGATGATGAACTTCCATATCGACCCATCTTTTGTGAATGACCTTTACCAGAAGGTGGGGCTCGATTTTGCCGGCAAGGTGATCGATCCGGCTTTCAACGACTTTGTCAAGGAGGTTGTGCCGACTTACCCGATCGGCGAGATTCTTCCTAAAAGGGAGGAGATCCGGAAAAGGGCAATGACAAAATTGGGGGATAACCTGTCGCGGTACCATATCATGGTCGATGACATCTACTTTGCAAGCATCCGGTTCTCTCCCGAATATGAAGGGGCCATCGAGGCCAAGCAGGTGGCCCAGCAGCAGGTGGAGACGCAGAAACAGGTTTTGGCGCAACGCGAAGTTGAAGCTGCGCAAAAGGTTGCCACGGCAAAAGGAGAGGCTGAATCGATTCTCGTGGTGGCTCAGGGACAGGCCAAAGCCAATGAGGCCCTAGCACGGTCGATTAGCCCGATCCTCGTGCAGTACAAAGGCGTCGAGAAGTGGAACGGGATTCTCCCTCAGGTCTCCGGAGGGGCT
>DATHCH010000052.1:0-14960 GCA_035319625.1 Thermodesulfobacteriota bacterium | reverse complement strand
TCATGGCTTGGGGGAGGCAGGGGACAGACTGAAATAAGGATTCTAAGATCCAGGAAGAAGTAAGCCCTCCTGCCTTTCCATGGCTAAGCAATAAACTTTCATCTGCATAGATTTATACTATGAATTGATGGTAGGAGGAAGAAAGAGTTAAGAAAAGGGCTGCCGCTTCCACCCGCAAGTTTGGAGATCAATCTGCGTTAAGAGTTGTTGATTTTAGATTGGAAGGGAGGATTACGTCCGAATTCTGCCGCAGCGTTAGCTGTCGACTGGAATGGATGATTAGGTACAATGTTCATTAAGGATGATTTCCTCTTTCTTGGACCGAGGCATCCCTTTTATCTGTGCTTCTCGAATAAGAGCTTTGGAATGCGTTAAGCCTTCTTGTTGATATAACAGCTTGACGGGCAGGCGAGTTCGGGTGTAAGTTGCCCCCCGACCCTCACTATGTTGCTTGACCCGAGCCCGTACGTCTTTTGCTACCCCCGTGTAGAGAGACCCATCCCCGCAGCGGAGGATATAGACTGTCCAATCCTTTCGCCCCCTTCTCTTCATCCCTCGGATCATTCTTAGATATTTAGTCTCCACATTCATTCTCTCTAGTAGGAGGAATGCAACAGGGTTGCATCTCCAAGATGGTATGAATTTGTCCGATATTTTTTTTGGTGTCTCTCTGTGTTCTGGCACTTCCTGGCTCAAAGAATATACCTCCTAAGTTTCTATGTCAAACATAAGTTTCAATGTTTCCGAGGAAAGTCTGAAGATCAATGTATACTTGGGTCTGTTGGTTTTGGATTAGAAGAGAGGATAACGAAATAGGGTCACCTGCTGGATGGTTGGACCATCAGTGACCATTCGCAGATAGGAAAACGCACTGGGTGGCAGAAGTCCTCAAATCGATCTCCAATATCTCCTATCTAATCTTCTGTTGATTGCAGTCGTCACTTATTCCTGCCTTTTTCTTCAGGAGATTCTTCCAAAAAAACCACCAACTTCAGGTCGCCGATTGGAAATGCCTGATCTATCTTGCCTTTTACTCTAAGGATTGACTTTAATTCAGGCAAAGTTCTCCTGGTAACGACGATTATTTCTCCGGTCTTATCTCTCACTTTATAGAATTTAATCTCACCAAAAAAAGAGGTCCTGTCTGTCACTTCTCCCTCAATAGTGACCACTTTTCCTGCGTAGGCCTTGGGATTGCTGAGCAGGCTTTCAATCTCGGAGACGTGGACCCGGCTGAGGTAATACCATGCTCCGATCCCGATCAGTATCAAAATGATTATCAAAACGACTATTCCCTTTTTTAACATAGGCCCTCCACCAATATTCCCCGCTAAAAATGATGCTCAGCTCGGTTTCGAGCCGCAACGACTGGAATTTCTGACAGGGTGTACTTAGTAACAGCCTCCTGGAATGTTCACTTCCGGAGATAATTTTAGTTTAGGCATGTTGTTTCTGCTTTGTCAACAGAAATGTATACTGATCCACCATGATCGGCGGATCTTGGGATCAGAATTGTCTATTGATTATTTTTGCGCTGCGGCTATAAACGAAACGGTTGCTCCTCTGATCCAGTGTCGTTCCTCTTGTGTCAATGCTTTTTTAAGGGTATATTTTGAGTGTAGTGTTGGTATTGGTGCACGATACCATTTTCAACGAGCCCGAAAGGAGAGAACCATGAATCATTCAGCAGCAATCCAGAGAGGTCAGAAGATCAAGGAGCCCAAGAACCTGTCCGAGCGGATCACCTGGCTCAGGGACTACTACTTCAAAGGGGCGAGTCGCGCCTGGAACAACGAGTTCACGGCCTGGACCACTGGTACGCCGTGGGATGTCCAGTTCGATGAGATGACCTTCTATATCGTGCCCGAGACCTACGCCTTCCTCCAACCCTTCCGTGCCTCCGTGCAGCAGAGCGCAAGGCCCGTGGAACTCCACCCGGATTTCTGGTCTTGGAGTCTTGCCGAACGCAAGGCCTGGTTTGTCAAAGAGGTAATGGCGGAATACGTGCCTCAGGAGATATTGCCGGGCGACCTCATTGCGGGCGGCCGCTTCAACATCCAGACATCCATGTGCTGGACCGAGAAAGAGGTAAAGGAGCGCGACAAGCTCATCTATGGTATAAAGGGCGTGCGGGCCCAAATGAAGTGGTTTCACGATCACGGCTACGGCAACTCGGGCGCTACAAGCGGCCACCTCATTCCCGGATATGAGAGGGCACTGAAGATCGGGTGGAAAGGAATCTACGAAGACCTTGAAACGAAATACAGTGCTTTGTCCGAGAAAGACAAGAAGGGCAAACATGGCGCTCAACTGCGGGCCATGATCACTGCCGCAACCATGCCCAGAGAATTGGCCAGGAAGTATGCCAACCTGTGTGAGAAGCTCGCTGCATTGGAAAAGGATTCAGCGCGCAAGGCCGAGCTGGAGCAGATGGCGAAAAATCTGTACCATGTCCCCTGGGAACCGGCCAAGACCTTTTGGGAGGCCGTCCAGTCTCTTTGGCTCACGCATATGCTTGTCATGAGCGACGAGAACTACCCAGGGCCGGGCGTGTCCTTCGGGAGGATTGATCAATACCTGCTGCCTTACTGGCAGGCCTCACTGAAAAATGGCATGGACCGGGAGTTCGGCAAGGAGATACTGAAATGCTTTTGGGTCCACGCCAATACAGTGTACGACGCCATGATCCGCATCGGCAACCAGGGCATTACCTCGGGTTATGGACAGCTCATCACGCTTTCGGGTGTGGGACCTGGCGGTGCGGACATGACCAATGGCCTGACATATGCCATGCTGGAGGTCATCGATGAACTGTCGCCCATCCTGGAGCCAAAGCCCAACGTGCGTCTTCATCGGAGCAGCCCGGAAGCGCTCCTTGACAAAGTGGTAGGCATGATTTCGGTGAGTCAGGGTTCCCCCTTCCTGCTGAATTTCGACGAGCGCTCTATGGCCGGGATGCTGCGCGAGGCCAGGAAGGCGGGTGTCACCCATCTCATCAACGAAAACAACGTGCACGACTACGCACCCGTCGGCTGTCTGGAGAACACCATGCAGGGTAACGATCGTTCCGGCACGGTGGACAATAACCTCAATCTTTTGAAGTCCGTGGAACTTGCCCTGGACAATGGCAAAGACTTCCATGTGTTTGTGGATCCTATTACGGGTAAGAGCGAGAAGATCAGGCAGGACGGCCCCAAAACCGGCATGGCTACGGGGTTTAGCACCTGGGAGCAGTTTTGGAAAGCTTATGTCGAGCAGACGCGGTTCAGCATCAAACGCTGTGCAGAGCTCTATGAAAAGTCGGAGTCGATCCGGGCCCGATTCTGCCCTACGCCCTACCTGTCCTGTCTGGTCAAGGGTTGCGCCGAGAAAGGGCTCGATATCACTGAAGGTGGAGCGGAGCTGAGCTTCACCACGCTGGAGGCCCTGGCCTTTGCCACTACCGTGGACTCTCTGCTGGCCGTCAAATACCTCGTTTTCGACAAGAAAGAGTGTACGATGGCGGAACTGATCGATGCGCTGAAGGCCAACTGGGAAGGCCACGAAAAGCTGCAGGCGCAAGCCCGGTTTAAAGCCCCCAAATACGGCAGGGACGACGACGAGGCGGATGCCATGGCCAAGGCTGTTATGGACCTGTGGAGCGAACAGACGTGGAAACACAAGACCGTCTCCACAAACCGCCAGTTCCGGCCCGGCATGCTGAGCTGGAACTACTGGGTGGGCGACGGTTTTATTCTACCGGCAAGTCCGGACGGTAGACCGAAGGGAAGATTCCTGTCCAACGCCATCTGCCCGTCCAACGGAGCCGACATCAATGGTCCAACGGCCAACGTCAACTCCGTGGGCAAGGCCTTGGGTGGCAGGGACCCTGCAGGGAGGGGGGACTTTCAGGGCTATTACAACTCTCTGCCCAATGGCGCGAGCCACACCATCACCATCAATCCCTCGCTGCTGAGGGACCCGGAACATAAGGCCAAGTTCAAAGCCTTCCTGAGAGGTTATGTGGAAAACGGAGGAAGCGCACTACAGATCAACATGCTTGATGGCGATATGTTGCGCGATGCCCAGAAGCGGCCGGAAGAATATCGTTCGCTGCTCGTTCGGATCACGGGCTACAACGCCTATTTCACAAGCATCGGCCGCGAACTACAAGATGAAGTCATTGCCCGGATCAGTCACGGGTCGCTGTAGGTTTCTTACATGAGTGCAAATGAAGAAAATATTACCGGGACGATAGTCAGAATACAGCGTATGTCCACTGAGGATGGACCAGGGATCCGGAGTACGGTTTTTTTTAAGGGTTGTCCTCTTGGGTGCATCTGGTGTCACAACCCGGAGAGCATCTCCCCAAGGCTCCAGATCCACTGGGAGAAGACCAGGTGCATCGGTTGCCGGAGTTGCATTGACGCTTGTAGCAAAAGAGCTCTCGCGGCGAGGGAAACCGGTATTGTCATCGATCGGTTAAAGTGTGACTCCTGCGGGGCCTGCTCGGAAGCCTGCCCGTCCACGGCCATGGAGATTTACGGAGCAGCCTGCGATCCGGATGATTTGGTCCGCGACGTACTGAAAGATGAAACTTATTTCAAGAAGTCTGGGGGCGGAGTAACGCTGTCAGGCGGGGAGCCCACGATGCAGCCGCTTTTTGCTAAAGCGCTGCTTTCGGCTTTCAAGCAGGGAGGCCTCCATACCGCTCTGGACACGTGCGGGCAATGTTCGTGGGAGACGTTGAATACACTCCTTCCCCATACGGACCTGGTGCTGTATGACCTCAAGGAGATCAATTCGGATAAACACAAGGTATTCACGGGTGCTTCTAATAATAGAATACTCGAAAACCTGATCCTGGTCAGCCGCTTCATGAAGGAATACAGATTGCCGTGCGGGCTCTGGATACGCACACCGCTGATACCGGACTGTACGGCCACGCCGGAAAACCTCCAGGGCATCGGCATGTTTATCAAGGAGCACCTGGGGCCGTCTGTCAAGAGGTGGGAACTGTGCGCCTTCAATAACCTGTGCATCCATAAATACGAGGGGCTGGGTATCGATTGGGACTTTCGGAAGACCGCTCTTCTTTCCCGGGATGAGGCACAACGGCTCGCCTGTCTGGCGCGGGAATCAGGAGTCCACCCAGGGATTGTTCACCTGAGTGGCCCCATGAGAGAGATCTGTCCAGATGAATCTCTGGAAGACAAGACGCATATAGGCATCGCCCGGAGCAGCGCCTGCTAACTGATGAGTGAGGGAGTTTGAGCATGAAGAAGACATTGACACGTTTCTCTGAGAATGACCTGAAGCAGTTCGAGCCGGAGGCCAAGGTAGGGTTGATCGCTACTATCAATCAGGAAGGTCTGCCCCATATCACGCTCATCACGGCTCTGCAAGCAAAAACGCCGGACAAGCTCATCTGGGGTCAATTCTCGGAAGGACAAAGCAAGCAGAATGTGAAGACCAGCCCTAAGACCGGCTTCCTCATCATGACCCTGGACAGAAGCCTATGGCGAGGCAAGGCCCTCTGGACTCATCAGGCCACCCATGGCGAAGACTACGAGATGTTCAACAACAAGCCCATGTTCCGCTATAACGCCTACTTCGGCATCCACACCGTACACTATATGGATCTCGTGGAGACCTATGGCAGGGAATCCCTGCCCCTTCTGCAAATCGGGCTGGGATCCATTCTGACGAAGGCCACCAAGTCCGCCGTTAGGCAGGAGAGCCGTACCGAGCGTATCCTGAAACCCTGGGCCGAAGGCCTATTCAACCGCCTGGATGCCATCAAGCTCCTCTCTTACGTAGGCGATGATGGTTTCCCGGCAATCATACCGCTGATCCAGTGTCAGGCAGCAGACAGCACGCGGCTCGCCTTTTCTCCCCTGGCCTATCATGAAGAACTCAGCGCCCTGCGACAGGGTTCATCCGTAGCCGTCTTCGGCCTCACCATGGACATGGAGGATGTTTTGGTCCGCGGAGTTTTTGCCGGGTTTGGAAGGCACTGGGGAGTCAGGTTGGGGTGCGTGGATATTATCTGGGTCTACAACTCCATGCCGCCAAAGCCCGGACAGATCTATCCTGAGCAGAAACTCAGGGCCGTGGTGAACTTCTAATTCCAAGGTAAAATGTCCAAATAAGTCCCCGGTATTGGATAGCGAGGGGAGAAATAGGGGCTGGGTTGCTCCGAACTCCAAGAAATATTAAAGATCACGCTTTCCGTTGAAAACAGTAGGCAGGGTAGGGAGGCGAGCTCATTATTCCAGACTCTTCGCGGGGCGAATTAGGACGGTTTTTGTTTGATTTTATCGATGGCGGGATACAGTTCTGAAAGTTTTTTCTCTACTTCTTGGGGAACGTCAACCTGAAGATTAAGTATCTTTTCTCTGAGGAGGGCTAAGGCCCCTAATTTTTCACTCACCTCTTTCGGCGTCACACGGCTTAACCTTTTTGAAACCTCCTTTACCTCCTCATTGAGGAATTCAACGAGTTTCAAAATCTCTGAAATCTTTTTTGGGGACATGTGAATTCCTTTTTTCCTCGCTTGCATCACCATACCCGATCCAGCGCAGGATTTCAAGGATTTTAATCAGTTTATTCCTGCAGGACCTCCTCCCTTCCGAAGTCGGCAAGACTGCGACCCGCTGCTTCTTCAAACCTCTTTATCCAGTCCCTGACGCGGTCCCTGCCATACGTTTTTTCCCATTCGGCTACGATTCGATCCACGGGAACATCGGCATAGACCCCATGAAAAGCCACATATTCCATAAACCTTTGGCTTTGCAAATTATAAGGCTGGAAAATAGAATCCTCGCGGCCGTTGAACTCAAGAGGAGGGACACGATGCCTTTTGCAAAGGTCGCTGTTGAACGCCGGGGTGGCCTTCACCCATTTTCCTTCCAGCCAGAATTCCGTAAAACCGTGATAAACGAAAAGGTCGCTTCCTAAGAATTCAACCAGCTGCCTGGTCGCAAGATGGTTCCGGACATCGGCAAAACCAATACGGGAAGGAATGCCGCAGGCTCTTCCCAGAGCACAGAGGAGGGAGGCCTTGGGCACGCAGAAACTTCTGCCACGCTCGAGCACACAGCTTGCACGATAATGCTCAGGGAGATAGAAAGGAGTGTAAGGATCGTAAAGGATTCCATCGCGTACGGCGAGATAAAGCTTTACCGCGATCTCAACAGGCTCGGCAGTTCCGCCGATACCCTTTCTTGCGTAATCTTGGATGCTCTTGTGATCGCTGTCAATAATAACCGTTGGAACCAAATAGGGCAGAAGCTCTTCTTTCATTTCCTTACACGCACCGTAGGATTTCTTTCCACACGTATGAATCGCTTATCAAGTATAATAACTCATTATTGTAAGTGAGAAAAGTGGTTGTGCTATAGACGACCCGGGATCACGACACCAAGACGCAACCCCAGCCGGACGTATAGTAATAATCCAAAGATCAATATAAGAAAAACAAGGACGGCACAGTCTACTCCTCGCATCCTTGGCTCGTAATACATTGTACGCTTTGAGTCAGGGCTAAAACCCTTCGACTCCAAGGCCATCGCCAAAAGGTTGGTATGCCGGATCGCGTAAATGAAGAGCGGCACCGCCTGAGGGATGAACTTGCCTATGCGGCTAAAGATGCTGCCTGACTCCACGTCCAACCCGCGTGACACCTGAGCTTGAATGATAGTGGCCCCGGCGCCGGCAAAGGTTGGAATGAGTCTTAGTGCCGTAGATAAGGCAAAGGCGATGGGGTAAGGACATCCTATTCGAATGAGGCCGTTGGTTAGCTCCTCATTTCTGGTTGTCGAGAGAAAGATCAAACTCGTGCCGACAAATGTCGCTAGGCGGAGTCCCATGGCTATTCCGTAGAGAAGAGATTCTTGGCTCATCCCAAATGGTCCCCATGACCACAACGGGGTTGGTCCTTTTATGAAAAAAGGCCACATCACCGTGCTGAAAACGATGAGGAGGATGAGGACAAAGCGGAGGCGCCAGAAATTTAGCAACGCTTTGGCTGAGATAGCGACCAGCGCGATACCCGAGGCGACGGCGGCCATATAAAGGGGATGGTTGAAACACAAGCAGACGGCAAAGATGATCAAAGCGCCCATCATCTTCGCCCGCGGATCGAGGCGATGTACCCAGGTGCCTTTATCGAGGTAGAGGAAGATGTTCATAACCAACTTTGTTCCAATGGGTAAGAAGCATGGGTCAATATCAAATGTCAAAGCCCAAAGTTCAAATAAATTTCAAACGAGAAAGTTCAAAACCAGTTTGGCATTTTTCTTTTGCCGTTTGAACTTTGTTTGTCACTTGGATTCTGGCATTTGAGCGTGTACCATTTTTGACCTTCATTACTTAGGGCGGCCATTGTTTTCTGTTAACTCCCGCACCATCCGCTGGACGGCGAGCGCCTCCGTTCCCAGCCAGTTACTCAACCGCACCAGTGAGGGTGGGCATAATGACGCTTCGGCCAACCTATTTTCGTCGAAGAAGATCCAACGAGTAGGTCCATCTGACAGAATACAACCGTTCTTCATAACAATCGTGCGATTCGCATATTCAGCGGCCACCCACATAGAATGGGTGATGATAACGATGGTATGTCCGTATCGATTTAAGCGTTTTAACATCTCCATCATATTTCGCTGATGCCGATAGTCCAAGCCGGTCGTTGGCTCGTCGAGGATGATCACCTGGGGTTGAGCGGCCAGCACGGACGCCACGGCCACGCGCTGACGTTCCCCTTTGGTCAACGCGAAAGGCACCTTCTGCTCGTAACCCTGTAACCCTACTACTTCCAATACCTCGGCCACTCGCCTCTCAATCGTTTCAGGAGCTTCCCCTTGCATTTTGAGTCCGAAGCCAACCTCGTCAGCCACTGTCCTTGCAAAGATCTGGTGATCGGGATTTTGAAAAACATATCCCACCAGTCGTGCTAATTCGCGACGGCTATACTCGGTGGTGGGTTTATTCTGCACCAGCATGCGGCCGGAGCTGGGTTTAAAAAGACCGTTGAAATGTTTGGCCAGCGTGGTCTTGCCGGAGCCGTTTTGCCCCAAAATGGCGATGAATTCACCTTCTTGGACGGACAAATCAATTCCTCGAAGTGCCTCAATAGGGTACGTGGGATAGCTGTATCTTAGGCCTTCTGCTATAAGAAAGGGGAAACCTTTGGGTCGGTCAGGAGAGACTCTTTTAGTCTTCAGATCTCGGCGTTGGGTGAGGTGATGTTTTTGAATGAGTTCAATTGCTGCATCCACAGTCAGAGGCTTTCCTGGCCAGTTCATAGAATGGAATAGCTCAACCATCGGCAGGGTCTTAATCCCGCATGATTCCATCGTCGTCACATCCCAGAGAATTTCTGAAGGGGATCCCTGTGAGACGAGCCGGCCGTCACGCATTAACCACACTTGATCTGCGGTGACCGCCGTTTCTGGTTCATGGTCCACGGTGAGGAGTATACGGCCACCTTCTCGAATACTCTTGGTCACCGAAAGGACCTCTTCACGGCCAAGAGGATCAAGATCCGTGGTTGGTTCATCCATGACAAGGATCCTGGGCTCCAAGGCGAGGACTGAACCGATCGCTAGTCTCTGCTTCTGCCCACCGGAGAGGCTCGCCGGTTCACGATCGCGAAGTTCTTCTAAGCCTACGAAGCTGAGGTACCGTTGAATACGACGTTCGATCTCCTGACGAGGAAGACAGTGGTTTTCCGGCCCAAAAGCCATTTCCAGCTCAACATTGGTGGAGAAGAGTTGTGCTTCGAAGTCCTGTAGTACCAGCCCGACCAGACGTGACATCTCAGAAACTCGATGTCGGGCGACGTCTTGTCCTCTAACCAGAACACGGCCCTGGTATTTCCCGCGGAAAAATTTGGGCACAAGGGCATTGAGAGTGCAGCATAGAGTCGACTTGCCGGCTCCGCCGTGCCCCATTACTGCCACAAAGGTTCCGTCTTCTATCTTGCCCTGGATATTCTGCAGGGCTGGCCGTGCGTTTCCCTGATAGGTGAAAGTTAGGTCTTCGATTGAAATGGCGGAGCTCATAAGATTGGCTTCCGGGGAACGAGTCAGAAAACTGTTCACTTCAGGATCAAAGAGAATATTGCTTAACGGTGACGATGATCGTATCGAAACAAGAAGCTCGAAAATAGAAGGTCGGGGGCCGAGTAGCAAAAAACGAAATTCGATATGAGGGTCAATAAAGATAACGAGTCTTTCTTCGCCACGTTGGTTTTATTGTAGCCTTCGACCTAAAAAGTCTTATCTTCAGAGCAAGAGACTACCAATGATGATCGCGAGGGTGCAGACCCAGCCAACGGTAGTTGGCGGAAGACCAGCGATCATTCCTCCTGTGAGGCCGAATACGGAAGCGATCGCGACCAACCATGCGCCAATGATGCCGGCAACGGGCGAACCAATATCATTCTCATCCATTACGTCGGCCCAAAAGAGGCCGAGTTGGTGTTTCGTGACACCATAAACGGAGATGAACAGGAGCACTCCGATCCAACTGGCAATGGTATCGTTGAGAACAATGATCTTTGTTAGAATGACGTAAGGCACGAAACCCAGAGTGTCTGCGGCGATGCCCACCACGACTGCGCACGCAGCGCTTGAGATAAAACCAAGGAGAAAATAATTCATCCAGCTGCGCCAACTGCCGGCGTCCCACTGGGGGGATTTCTTCGTAAAGGGTGCAAATGTGACCCACATCGTGTAAGGAAGGTAGCCGAGGAGAAAATTGCCCACGAAGCCGGCAATGGAGGTAGGTCCCAGAGTGCCTCCGAAAATGTCCCCAATAAGATTCCCAATGCCTGTGCCCCAGGCGCCCGCAGGGCCGAAGAGCATTCCGAATACCATCGGAAAAATATTGGCAACACGCACTTCGGTGATCCCCGGGATGAGAGGAACAGCGGTCTTGAAGGCAATGAGTGCCGCACCGTAAATGGCTGCACAGACGGCTGCTAAAATAATCATTCTTGTGTTCTTCCACATCCGAAAAGCAGCTTTCATTTGTTTCCCCGGTTGGACGGGAATGTACTAAATCGAGATGGAAGAGTCAATAGGATTCGTTGCACGTCATATTGAGATATGATTGAGATTCTCAGTCGAATGTGATATGAAGGTGCATCATTGTCAATCTTCCTTGGGAGTGTGGAGTGGAAGATGATTCAAACGTTTCGAGTGACCACCTCAACACAGACCGAATTTATTGATATCACCCGGTCTGTTTATGAAGCTATAAAAAAAACGGGGGTGGAAGATGGAATCTGCATCGTGTTCATCCCTCACACCACTGCAGCGGTCACGCTCAATGAGAATGCGGACCCGAGCGTCGTTCACGACATTGTCATGGAGTTAAATAAGATTATTCCTTTTAAGGATCATTATCACCATTCGGAAGGAAATGCTCCGGCTCATATCAAAGCCAGTCTAGTGGGGTGTTCCGAAATTGTCTTTGTTGAGTCAGGGAAGTTAGTCCTCGGCACCTGGCAGGGGATCTTTTTTTGTGAATTTGATGGGCCAAGGAATCGGAAGGTCCATGTCAAAGTGGTGAAGACGTAGGGAAAGAGGTGGAGTGGAAGGATCTTCTTAAAAAGGCAGAGGAAGTATTTGAGAAGGAACCACGGCTGATCCGTCTTCCCTCAAAGGGAAAAGTGGTTTTTGTGGGAGATACCCACGGAGATCTCGAGGCCGGTCAGCAGGTTATCCAGCGATACCTTAAAAGACCTTATCGCATTGTCTTCCTGGGAGACTACGTGGATCGGGGAAATTATTCCGAAGAGAATATCCGATATCTCCTGAGATTAAAGTTGGAGCATCCCGAAGAGGTCTTCCTCCTGGCCGGGAACCATGAGGGTTTTATGGTGAAAGAGTTTTATCCTGCCAATTTTTGGACGTCCCTCTCTTTTGAAGAAAGGGAAGAATACGGCCATCTCTTCTCAAAATTTCCTATTGCAGCCACTACCCAAAATGGAATCTTAGCGCTTCACGGTGCGCTACCGGATTTAAAGACCCTTGAGGACATGAACCAGGTCGAATTGGGAGATGAACATTGGGACAGAGTTGTCTGGGGGGATTTTGTGGAAAGCGGAACCGACTACGCAGGAGATCTTTGGGGAAGACCCCAATTTGGACGAGAATATTTCAATCGAATGATGGAGCGATACCAAAAAGAGGTTCTTGTGCGGTCCCATCAGCCCAACGCCCCCTTTATCATGTTCAACAAGCGTTGCATCACCATTTTCACCTCAAATGTTTATCTGCCGATCCGCACCATTGCCATTGCTGATTTGGAAAAGGAAATCCGAACCTTAGACGACGTGGTCTTAGAAAGGATATAGATACCTGCTATTAAAGTTAATTTCAAATGTCAAAATCCAGATGTCGAATGAACGCTAAAATCCAAATTCTCAAAATTCTTGGCATTTGAGTTCGGAATTGATTCGTCATTGATTCACCTCCGGTTCATCACTTTGTGCGAACTTTGGCATTTGACAGTTTGATATTCAGACTTTGGGTTCGATAGAGCGTAGAAATGCCCAAGATCATCTCTTTTGATATGGACGGGACACTGGTGGACGCGGAATTCACAGATTGGGTCTGGGGTCACGGTATCCCCACACTTTATGCCAAGAAGGCAGGGCTTCCCTTCGAGGAGGCAAAGGATTTTGTGGTGAAAGAATACCTGAAGATGGGCGAAGGGACGATTGAGTGGTATGACATCAAATATTGGTTTCGATTTTTCCAGTTGGAGGAGAGTTGGGAATTATTGATGGGGCGATATACGGATAAGATCAAGATCTATCCAGATGTTCATCCTCTCTTGGAACGTTTGAGAGACGGATGGCGAATGGTTCTGACCTCTAATGCAGGAAGAGAGTTTATCCGCATAGAGATGGAAGCCACAGGCCTTGGGAGATACTTCGATCGGATCTTCTCAGCGACCTCTGATTTCGGTGAGGTGAAGAAGACAGCGGCCTTTTACCAACGAATTTGCCAGATCCTTGAGGTCAGACCTCAGGAGATCGTCCATGTCGGTGACCACTACGAGTTTGACTATCTCGTCCCCCGCTCGTTGGGAATCCAAGCCTTTTACCTGGATCGATCGGGCGGGGAAGGGGGAGACTTTACTCTCTCAGACCTGAGAGATTTGGAGAAAAGACTTCCCTCTGTGGTCGATCACGGGTCGCGGATTGAGACATCTGAAACGTAAGATTCGAGACGATCATTGTCGAAGAGATGCCAGCTAAGTAGAAAGGCCGTTCGTTTAGAATACATTGGAGCCGTGTGGTCCTGGAAGCGGGCGTTACCACGTTCTTTATTACCTATATCCTTTATGGTAAGACGATAGAGATTTTATCCATAGGACGGGGAGGAACGAGAAATGTCGGTGCCAAGAATTTTAGTGGCCGATGATGAAATGATCACTTGCGAGAGCTGCAAGCGGATTCTCCAAGAGGATGGATATGAAGTGGAGACTGCTCTCAGTGGAAGGGAAGCCATGGATAGAATGAAGGAGAATCCTTTCGACATTGTCATCAGCAGTTTAAAGATGTCAGGGATTTATTAGGCTTACGAGCATGGTTGAGGGTTTTGTTTTGATGACGCTGTATGATTATAACGGAAGAGCGAAGTCATTCGTTATTATACATTCGTTATTGGCGCTTAGCGTTCTTTTCATCATTTTGCCAAGGGTGATATTTTTGATTTGACATTATCTTTTCCTTGTTTTATGAAGAATCCTAACATAAAAAATAAGAAAACGAAGGAGAATTGATGAGACGCTTCTTAGTCCTCTTCATCTTCATCATTTTTCATTCCTCACCCTCTTTTGCTGAATACCGAACGTTTACGATCGACGTAGATATGCAAAGAACCATTTTTTCAAAAGATTGTTTGGAATGTCATGGACGAACTGTAGATGCGAAGAAATATGCAAACTCAGTCCATGGATCCGATTCTTGTAATAGCTGTCATGTAGATATTATCGATACTGAAAAGCATGCGAAAAAAATCTACATACCGGGGAAGGTAGATTGTACTCCCTGCCATCAGACGGAAGCAAAGGAATACTCGGCAAGTGTCCATCGTATGAAGACCGGCTTCGACTGTGTAGAATGCCACTCTCCCGTCCATTATCTGAAAAAATGGGATAGAAGCAAAGTGGCGATTATAAATAAATGTACATCCTGCCATAGTAAGGAGGATTATGTAGAAAGCGGCCATGATAAAGCCATCCTTAAGGGTAACCAAGATTCTGCAGTCTGTTCAGATTGTCATGGCCTGCATAATACGAAACTTTTCCATGCCTTGGGGAGCGCATATTCCACAGAGGCAAGGGATTTTTATACGAAAGCATGCTTCAGGTGTCATGGCGATAAAGAGCTTATGAGAAAGAATCATCTCACTACCATTTCCGTTGAAACCTATCAGGAGACTTTTCATGGAAAGATAAGAAAATTGGGCGGTCCTGCCGCAGGTTGTGCTGATTGTCATGGCGCCCATAATATCCTCCCAAGACAGGATCCTAAATCTTCAATTAACCCGAAAAACCTTGAGAAGATATGCTCAAAATGCCATGGAGGGGTAAATCTAAACCTTACGAAATATATCGCCCATCCTGATTTGAGTGATAGGGGAAAATATCCTCTCCTCTTTTGGACAAGGATTTTCATGGTTATGCTCCTCTTGGGTACCCTCCTTTTTTACTGGGGTCATACCCTTCTCTGGTGGCGAAAAGCCTACTGGGAGAAACAGAGGCAGCTGAGGGAAGGGCATCTCATATCAGAGAGACTTGTCCATATTGAAAACCCCGGAGAGACCTATATCCGCTTTAAACTTAGGGACAGGCTTTTCCACCTGATTTGTATCTTTGCCTTCTTCGGACTCGCTTCCACAGGCCTCCCTATCAAATTCCCCGATGCCGGTTGGTCAAAGTTCATGGTGCATTTTATTGGT
>DATHCH010000051.1:0-3020 GCA_035319625.1 Thermodesulfobacteriota bacterium | reverse complement strand
CTTGATTAAAACGCTTGTCCGATTTGAATGTCATCCGCGAATCTACCCAGTAATCCATGGCGGATTATTAACGGTAAGGGGGAGAATTCGTAGGATTTGCAGGTGGAAGCGACAACCGAGTGGAACGAGGCGAAGTTCCCTTTTTGTGAAGGATTAATATCTGCTGAGAGTGTCGAAAAACCTTTTTTTGAATGACAAATCCTCCTGATAAGAAAATTTTCAGGACGGTTTCTTTGCTATGGGAGGTTTCTGGTTATTACGTTCGGTTAATTTCTCATTCTGGGGATGTGAAGAGCATCGAGTTTCATAGTTCTATCCATTCGCTTTGGCCTATGCAAAACCAAAATTCAGGATCTTTCCTATATTATGGACCATACAGTACAAAACCCACTGAATATTAACCTTGATTCTCCCTCTGAGCGTAAATCGGTCCAATCCTTTTCCATACTTGATATTGGCGAACACGGGCTCGGCGATCGCGATCCTCTGGTGATAGATATTCCGCCCCCTCTCCGTGTCTACCTTTTCAGCCATCTCTTTGATTAGATTTCCGGGAGTGGCCGCTATGGGGACGCTGAGATTACGGCCTGTGACGAGATTCCCACCTTTTATACACCGATTCTTTAGCGGACAATGCATGCAGTCCTCGCGGTCCGCGCGATATTTTCTGTAGATAACCTTGTTGACTATCATTCTTTTTCGCGTCGACCGCAGAAGCTTTCCGTTCGGGCAAACATATTCGTCCGTCTCTTTAACGTACTGAAAATCCTCTAAGATGAATCGCTTGGTCCGCTGGGATTTCCATCGCTCCTGTGTCGCGAATCTTGCATCCCTCGTTCTGAATCGGATATCAGGAATGTAAGCATCCAGACGTTCCTCTTGACATTGACTCAGATTAGCTGGGCTGCTGTAATTGCTATCCGCTACCAGCTTCTTCCCTTCAAAATAATCGCCCCCATAGCCCAGGGCTTCCATGGTCTCCTTCGCTCCCTCCATCATGGGAGCGATATGATAGTGATCCTGTCCTTCTCCAAAGGCTTCCGCATGAACAATGACCTGATGCTTGGAATCTACAAGGGCCTGCCCATTATATCCCTGAACCGTCCCATGAGAGGTCATCATATTGGCCGATTCGTTATCCGTCACATTGCTCTTGACCTCTTTTCCGTTTCTGCCCAGCTTGGGTCCATGTTCCTTCAAAAACGTTCCAATCCGTTTTGCCTTTTTCTTTAATCTTTCAACCTGCTTGGACCGATCTAATAATAGCCCACCTCCCTCCATCTCCTCTTCGCCTCCACCCTTCCGGTCTACTTCTACTTGTCTCCTGAGGAGATCCTTGACCTGCTTCTCTATCTTTTCTTTTTTTCGCTTCAGTTCCGAGATCTTCCCGCTCCATTCCTTCGAAGCGTTGGAAGGCACCTTGCTCCCATCCAAGGCAAACAAAGTTCCTCCTAATAAATGACTTTCATCGCAAACCAGCAGCACATCTCGAAATAAAGGCAATATTTCATCTCTCATCGATGAAACAAACGCTGCAACCGTGCTGTGATCCGGACATTGCCCACACGTCAGTGCCATAAACGTAATATTCTCGCGACACGCTCGTTCCATTCTCCTCGAAGAAATCAACCCCCGGGAATAACCAAACAAAACCACCTTGAGGAGAACCTTAGGATCATAAGCCCACCGTCCCGTCTCATCATTGTCGTATCGATCATCAAAAATAGATGCGTCCATGCGGTCTTCGACCAAGGTGTGGATCGCAAACTCTAATGTCCCAGGCATTAATTGGTCTTCAAGAGAAACCGGAATCATCACTCGTTGGGAATAGTTGTAAGGCTTATATTTAGCCATAGCCCTTCCTCTCCAGGGAATTTGAATGAAGAATGGGCTAAGAAATACCACACTGTTGGGTTTTAGTAAATAAAATTTGAAACTGTAGGAATGGAGGAAATGGCCGTCAACAAAATGCCGATAATGAGGTTTTTCGACAGTCTCGCTATCTATTCAGCGTTTCCGAGACCTCAAAAAAGCTTCAATTTGAGAGCAGGGCATCTACCCTTCTTTTGCCCCTGTGGGTTACATTAATGTTGATGATGGCGGAAAGAGATGCATTCAACCCGATCCGATTATCGCACCACTTATTCGTATGCTTTATGAATGGTACTCCACCGGTAACTACTCGCTCTTGGAGGTGACTAAGAAGGCTCAAGCTGAGGGCTTGCCTATCGTAAGACCGGAACAAAGTTACACAAGAGTATAGTTTATAAAATTCTGACCAACCCCATTTACTATGGTGATTTCGACTGGGCAGGAAGACGCTATAGAGGAACCCATCAATCGATTATTTCTAAGGGACTCTTCGATCGTGTACAAGAAGTCTTGACGGAGAAGGGTTGGAGAAGAACGCGTCAGCAAAAACATCGTTGGGCATTCCAAGGTCTCGTCTCTTGCGGCCATTGTGGCTGTGCAATGACCGGTGAGATCAAAAAAGGGCGTTACGCTTATTACCACTGTACTGGTCACAAAGGAAAGTGTCCAGAACGTTATGTCCGTGAAGAGGAATTGGACCGAGAATTTACCGATGCCCTAAGAGCAATAAAGATAGATAAAAAGGTGTTGGAATGGGTCATAACAGGGCTTAGGGAAAGCCACTCTGAAGAGAAACAATATCACAATGAGGTGATCTCTTCGCTTCAGTATCAGAAATTGCAGGATCGGATCGATGCGATGTATGTAGACAAACTGGATGGGAAGATTTCCGAAGATCTCTTTAGTCGTAAAAGTGAAGAGTGGGGTGCTCAACAGGCCGACATCCTGCGCAAGATTGAACACCACCACGGTGCAAATAGATTCTATCTTGAAGAAGGGATGCGACTTCTCGAACTTGCGCAAAGGGCCGTAACTCTTTACGAAAAACAGCACATGCAGGAAAAGAGACGTTTGCTTAATTTCGTATTCTCGAACTCGACTTGGAAGGATGGCAAGCTCGTACACGCCTATCGAAAACCCTTTGATTT
>DATHCH010000050.1:0-3919 GCA_035319625.1 Thermodesulfobacteriota bacterium | reverse complement strand
TCCCTCTTGCTCAACTCCCGGGCCAGCTTGATTCTCTGTGCCTCGCCTCCGGAAAGCGTGGTGGCAGGCTGGCCCAACTTGAGGTAACCCAGACCGACATCGCAGAGGGTCCGGAGTTTCTGACGGATCATTGGGATCGCCTGGAAGAATTCGTCAGCTTCTTCTGCAGTCATCTCCAAGACATCAGAGATGGTTCTCCCTTTATATCGGACATCGAGCGTCTCCCGGTTATAGCGCTTCCCATGGCACTCCTCACAGGTCACGTAAACATCGGGAAGAAACTGCATCTCGACTTTCAAGACCCCGTCCCCATGGCACGTTTCGCACCGGCCTCCTGTTACGTTAAAACTGAAGCGCCCCGGCATAAATCCTCTCATCCTCGATTCCGGAAGCTGGGCAAAGAGGTCACGAATGGGCTGGAACACGCCTGTGTAGGTGCCTGGGTTGGAACGGGGTGTCCTTCCGATCGGCATCTGATCCACATGGACGACCTTATCTACGTATTCCAACCCTTCAATGCCTTGGACAGAGAGACAACGCCGGGGAAGACGATAAAGTTGCTGGGCCAACAGGCAATAAAGGGTATCGATGATTAATGTGGATTTTCCGGACCCTGAAACACCTGTGATACAGGTAAACACCCCAAGGGGAATCCTCACGTCAAGATCCTTCAGATTGTTTGCCGAGGCACCCCGAACAATGAGATATTTCCCCTCGACCGGCCTTCTCTGCTTGGGGAGGGGGATGAACTTTTTCCCGGAAAGATATTGTCCCGTCAACGAATGGTCTGCCTTCACCAATGCCCCGGGAGGTCCGGTAAAGACCACTTCACCCCCTCTTTCTCCAGGCCCGGGTCCCATATCGATGATGTAATCGGCGGAACGGATCGTCTCTTCATCATGTTCCACGACGATGACGGTATTTCCCAAGTCTCTCAGCCGCTTCAATGTTTCCAGTAGGCGCAAGTGATCCCTTTGATGAAGTCCGATGCTCGGCTCATCCAATATATAGAGCACCCCGACCAAACTTGAGCCGATCTGAGTCGCCAGGCGGATGCGTTGGGACTCTCCTCCGGAAAGCGTGGCAGCCGTTCGATCCAGTGTAAGGTAATCCAGACCCACCTCCACCATAAACTTCAATCGTTCTTCGATCTCTTTCAGAACGCCTTGCGCGATTCTTTGAGATCTTGGGGGCAGCTCCAAATGCTTCAGGAAATCCAATGCTTCTTTGACATAGAGATGGGTAACTTCAGCAATCGATTTTCCACCCACCTTGATGGAAAGCACTTCCTTCTTCAGCCGTGTCCCGCCGCAATCCGGGCACGGGGCCACATTCATAAATTCCCCTAACGCCTCGTCCTCTTCCCCGTCGTCTTTCCATCTCCTCTCCATTTCAGGGATCACCCCTTCAAATTCCTGCCGAAAGAGATGGGCTCTGCCCTTTCCTTTCACCTTGAAAGCGACTTTTTCTCCCGCCGATCCGTAGAGAAGGAGATGCTGAACCGATTTGGACAGCCGTTTGAACGGGGTGTCGAGATCGAAATGATATTGTTTGGCCAAACCATTTAGAATGGGTCTTAGAAAAGCCTCTTCCTTCTCCTTCCACGGAAGGAGAGCGCCTTCATTCAGTGAGAGGGAGGGATTCGGAACGATGAGATCGGGATCGACATAGCGCTTTGTTCCCAATCCGCCGCAGGCAGCGCAGGCGCCCTGGGGGCTGTTGAAAGAGAACATCCGAGGGGTGATCTCTGGGAAGCTGAATTCACACTGAATGCAGGAGAACTTCTGGCTGAAAACCATGGGGGTCGATCCTTCTCTTTCCACCTTCACAATTCCCTCGGAAAGGTGCGAAGCGATCTCAAGGGAATCGTTGATCCTTTTTTCGGCCCCTTCTTTAACAACCAAACGATCCACCACCACATCGATCTCATGGCGCTTATTCTTGTCCAGCCTGATCTCTTCGCTGAGGTCTCTCATCTGTCCGTCCACCCTTATCCTCACAAACCCGTCCCTGCGGAGTTCCTCCAACTCTTTTCGATATTCACCCTTCTTCCCCCTGACGATAGGAGAAAGGACAATGAGGGCTGTCCCTTTTGGGAGCCTGAGAAGTGTCTCGGTCATCTGTTGAAGCGACTGCGAGGAAATAGGAGAGCCGCATTGCGGGCAGAAAGCCTCTCCGACCCTGGCAAAAAGAAGCCGGAGGTAATCGTAAATCTCTGTCACGGTGCCCACGGTGGAACGCGGGTTTCGTGACATGCCCCTCTGGTCAATGGCGATGGCAGGAGAGAGGCCCTCGATCGACTCTACATTGGCCCTCTCCATCTGCTCTAAGAACTGACGTGCATAGGCTGAGAGGGACTCCACGTACCGCCTTTGCCCTTCGGCATAGAGCGTGTCGAAGGCGAGCGTGGACTTCCCCGAACCACTCAGGCCGGTAATCACCACCAGACAATTCCGAGGGATCTCGACGTCGATATTCTTTAAATTATGGACCTTCGCTCCCCGAATAATGATCTTTTCCATTTTTCTCTCTTAAGAAAAATTAACAGAAAACCCGCGAGGTGTAAACCCCATTAGAAACTCTTCCATTTTCTAACGGGGTAAACCTCCGCCCTCTCCCCCAGAGACTGTGTGGCGTAGTTGGGATAAGTGACGGAAATTCCAAAAAACGGGACAGGCAGACGGGTGAGAAAGCTTTAGACCGCAACCTTTAAACTATGAGCATGGTGGCCTCAAACCCATTCAAGAAACGGATTTCTTGTGACGACAACAGTGACCTCTAACCTAAACGTGCGCATTCTAAAGCTTTGGAATCCGGCTGTTTGTTCCGTTTTTGCCCACTTTCTTTCAATTAAGACACAGTCTCAAGGGGAGAGCGGGGTAAGGAGCTTCGTTCGGAACGTTTGGTTTACAAAAAACGCTTGACAAATCAAAAAAGAAAGCTATAATTTTTTCAGGTTTATTTTATTAAACTTCTTTCTTCTTATAATGTCTTACAAATTACTAAACAAATTTCTTTTTATAGTATTCTTGCGGAGATTTTCGGGGAGGTGGTGAATCATGGCTAAAGTACTGATCATCGGGGCAGGCGGTGTGGGTACGGTGGTGACACATAAAGTGGCAAAAGTGCCGCAGGTGTTTACGGACATCATGCTTGCAAGCCGTACAAAACCGAAGTGTGATGCGATCGCTCGGGTAATTGGAGCCGACAGAATTAAGACGGCTCAGGTTGATGCCTTCGATGTACGCCAATTGATTGAATTGTTCAGAAGCTTTAAGCCTGAAATAGTCATCAACGTAGCGCTGCCTTATCAGGATTTAACGATCATGGATGCCTGCCTTGAAACCGGAGTCAATTATTTGGATACCGCAAATTACGAACCACCCGACGTCGCCAAATTCGAGTACAAATGGCAATGGGCGTACCGCGACAGATTCAAAAATGCGGGATTAACAGCCATTTTAGGTTGTGGTTTTGATCCGGGCGTTACAGGGGTTTTCACTACTTATGCTTCGAAACATCATTTCGACGAAATTCACTATCTGGATATCGTTGACTGCAATGCAGGCGACCATGGAAGACCCTTTGCCACCAATTTCAACCCGGAAATCAATATTCGCGAAGTGACCCAAAGAGGGAAGTACTGGGAAAAGGGAGAATGGATTGAGACACAACCCCACGAAATTCACAAACCGCTGAATTATCCGAATATCGGACCCCGCGAATCTTATCTGATTTACCACGAAGAGCTGGAATCGTTGGTTAAACATTATCCTACTCTAAGGCGGGCTCGGTTTTGGATGACGTTTGGGCAGGAATATTTAACCCATTTACGGGTGATCCAAAATATTGGGATGGCAAGCATCCAACCCATCCTTTACGAAGGCAAACAGATTGTGCCGATTCAATTCCTCAAAGC
>DATHCH010000049.1:0-4978 GCA_035319625.1 Thermodesulfobacteriota bacterium | reverse complement strand
GGGGACGACGAGCTGGAACATTATGAACGGCTGAAACAGCTCCATCAAAAGTGGGCCAAACAGGAAAAATGGCCTGAGACCGTCCCTCTCAAAGTAAGAGATACCATTGTGAAAGATATCCTGCTTGAATTCGTCAAAAAGGTAGATGAGACAGCCAAAGGAGATTCGGACGACCTGGAGGCGGTCCGGACGGCCCTCGATTTCGAGGCCAAGGGAGCGAAGTTTTACGCCGAACTGCGCGATAGTGTTTCTAATCCTAAAGAAAAGCAATTCTTCGATCTACTGTCAAAGATGGAAAATGAGCACTACGTCTCCCTCAAGGATACGGAGGAATACTTCGTCGATCCTGCTTCGTGGTACCGGAAGGCGGAACATCATACGCTGGATGGCCAATAATCCTACTCGCTAAATGACACTGCCATTCCTTCAAATATGGACTCAGAGCAAAAAGCGTCTGTCTTCGAACAAATTTATCAGGATTATCTGAGGCAACTGCGTCAGGTCGATCTTCAGAGGATAGCCAACAGGATAGGAGCCGAAATGGAAGGAGACTCCATTCTGGTCCCCCTCTTCGGCCAACTTTATAAAATTTCCTCCGGAGGGATTGTGGGTCCTTCTGGAAAAGAACTAATTCACTCTGTCAAGGTGGTCTTGTGCCAATACTTTCTTCATATGCCAGTCGGGGAAGTCGACGGACAGGATTGGGTTTCCTATAAAGATTTCAAGGATGCCTCCCCTTTTGTAGGAGGATTTCAAAGCAATATAGAGAAAGCGATTGCAAAAAACTTCGCCGGAAGGCTTGAAGCCTTAAGAAGGGCATGCCTCCAACTGGGCGGCAAGGACCCAGGCCTGGCTTGGGGTTACCAACTATCGATGAAATTCGATCCCCTTCCCCTTATTCCCATCCTGCTTCTTTTTAATGATGCAGACGAGGAATTCTCTGCACAATGCCTTTTGCTGTTCGAACGTCGAGCAGAAAAATATTTCGACATGGAATCCATGGCCATTCTCGCTTGGCTGCTCACCGACTATTTGAATCAATCTCAGGGCGATATGAGGACGACGGTCATGTAGGGCCTGAGCGGATCAGTAAGGCAAAAACCTGGACATCATCCAGCTCACGATGCTGATCAGAATTGAGCCCAGAACCGCCCCCCAAAAACCACTCACATGAAATCCCCTGACGAAGGCGGACACCAACCAGAGCATCAGCCCATTGATCACCAGTAAGAAGAGTCCCAGGGTTACCAAAGTGAGGGGGAGAGTGAGCAAAACCAGAACGGGCCGGATAATCGTATTGACAACCCCAAGCAGGAAGGCTGCAACCAGGGCTGCCAAGAAACCATCCACCCAGATCATCTTTGGAAAAAGATAAGAGATGATCAGAATGGCCACCATATTAATGATTAAACGAACGATGAAGAACATGGTTCCTCCTTCAGGAATGGATTCTCATTTATCCCAGTATAGGGCACACCGATGACAAGATCAATCCTTTTCTTGTCTATGGAGACACTACAAAGACAACGTATGGCAGTTTCACTGATAGGGGAACACGGATCCAAACAAAATCATCTGGAGGGAGCCTCCTGCATCAGAGAATGGGAAAAACGTTTTTTCCGGGGACCTTGGGAGAAAAAAACCGTATTTCTCTCCATAAAATACGGCCTTTACCTTATTCACTTTTCCTGAGCTTCTTATAAGATGGTGCGCAAGGTTTAGAAGATCTGCAGGAGGCTGAAATGAAGTGTCCCCGGCGTCACGGTATTATGGTTTTTGAAAAATTTTATGGCTCTCAAGAACACTTCTTTGGTTGGAGATGCATTCACTGCGGTGAGATTGTCGACCAGGTGATCCTGGAAAATCGATCCTGGAAAAAATAATCCGTGCAGCAAGCGTGAATTTCTGCAAGGAAGAAAAGAAGGAGACCGCTCTGCTTACGGATTGCCTTTGAGGGTGGAATTAGGTCGGACGTTATGCAGGTACCATCTCCGCGGTGAGACCTGAAAAGAAGCCTTCCTTGGCGCTCTCCCTTTCGATCTTTCCAAAGGCACACTCCACAGCTGCTTTCACTTCTCCCAAATCAATGGGCTTCATCGCCTGATAGAAGATTCCCGCTCCCCGAAGGCGTTTCACCAAGCCAATAGATTCTTCTGATGAGATAACAATAATCTCAATCTTCGAATTGATATTCTTCAACAGGGGGACGACATCGCAGGCCTTTATCCCTTCGATCTCATCGTCGATGAGGATGACATGAATATTACCCTTCCGAACCCTTCGAATCATCTCACTCATCACCTTGGTTATTTCCACCTTATATCCCATTCCATGGAAGAAAGTGGAGAGCGATCGGGTCCAATGATCATCCTGATAGGCTATGAGTATCGTCTTCGATTTCATGGTCATCTTCCTCCTATTCCGTTTCTCCTACGTCACACGGATGACGACCTCAGACTTTCTCGTAGGAGAGATGGCGGCTCCGATAAAGGAGGAGAGGAGGATGCCTGCCGGAATCAATTGAGCCAGGACCACAATGATCCCGAAGGTAAAGAAGAACATGAGACCAACAAGTCCTATTCCCCTCACGCCCCCCTTGTAAGCAATCCCGAAAGAGAACAAGGCGATCGACATTACCAGAACCAGATCGAGGATTGTCAAGATCTTTCTCATCTTCGCAGACATGGTGATCATCTCCTTTATTGCGGTTTCCTCCACTTTTTGACCGCCACGGGCTCAGCACCTGGAACACCCACTTCCTCTTCAGCTTTCCTCTCCTTCTTCAAAGCCATGGTGGTTGCGGAACCGATGAAGCTGAAGAAGAGAATGGCCGCTGGGATCAATTGAAGAAAAACAATAATCGCTCCAACAATGATGAAGATCCAGAGCGCCACCCCGCTCTCTTTTAGGCTGATCGACCTTGCAAATGCTGGAGAAACCATGAGTGTGATCAACCCAGCGATTAACCCTACCTTTAATCCTTTTTTTGTTTTTTCCATTTTTGATTCCTCCTTTCTTTGATGTTCAACCTAAGGACTGCCTTTGGCGTGCCAAAGGAAAATCTTTTATTGAACTAATTGATATTATTAAATATTTTATAAGTTAGGATTTCTTAGGAAGGAGCGTCTGGGGCCAAATTGAATATTCTATGTATACATATTCCTGAAAAAAACGAGGCGCGATTTTGTAACTCGCTGTAATTGTTAACTTTATATAATTACTGAAATAGTATACACTTAAGCCTCTTGAAAATAAAAAAACAGTACACCCTGCTGACCATTATTAACCTCTGCTCAGCACCTCTGCAATGCGGTCCCCGTAATCCTGGCTGTTCTTATCAGCAGGTATCACCCCGATTTCTGATGGAGAGGATGCGCCCAAACCAAGCTCCGCTGCCCTTGCAATCTGTTCTTGTTGAAATATCTTTGGCTTCATGATGCTTTCATTGCTTCCGAGAAGTTTCAAGATCGCCATTCCTACTACATCGATGGCAACCCGATCGGTAGAGGCAAGGAAGACCTCTCCTTTCGCAGGCTTTCCAGTCATGGGCCGCCGTCCACAAAGGCATCGATCCCGTCAAGAACGATAAGAGCGGGTTTAAAAGGTTCGTTAATCTCTGCAATCATTTTTCGTTGATCGGGAGAAGTGTGAAGCTCCTTCATATATTCATAACCGTGACGAAATGTGGGAACGACCCCGACATGAAGCTTTAGCGATAGAGTGAAGATTCCTCCGAACTGATGCGTCTTCAGGCAGCAGGTGGAAACGAGGCATTCTGCATCGAGGATGGGTCGTGCGATCCGAAACCCATTGGGCCAGTGACTCTTTTTAGGTTTGAACAGCACCCAATCCTTTTCATCAAGATGATCAAAGTCGATAACCTTTACATTCAATTTATCCAGGACAGGCAGAATGCCTTTCTTCTCCATCACCTCACTGGTTAACGGATAGCTTCTTTCTCCGAGGCTGATCGATTTTGCGCCCATTGCCCAGATCTCTTCCACCAATGCTACTAATGTATCATTGTCTGTCGATCCCGGCGTGATATCTGCGGTATTGAAATTAGGTTTAATCAAGACATGCTTTCCTTGGACAGGGTTCACGTTCAGTGTCTTCAAAGATGTCTTTACCTCGTTCTTTCTATTATCTGTCTTCACCAATGCGACACGACTTTTTGTGCTGGACATCGCTATTCCTCCGTTCGTACCCGAGAACAAGGTCCTACCAGCCACTCCCATATATTTTAAGAAATCTCTTCGGCGAATCCCTTTCACCGGTTCAGATTGCTCTTCTACACCCAGCCCATTTTAGATCTCCAATAAATATCCATTTTTTCTCAACCAGAGCCTATGTTTCCTGTAGTCCGGGAGAATGGATTCTAAGGTAGCCCAGAATTTCGCAGAGTGATTTTTTTCTTGGATATGGACAAGTTCATGAAGGAGGATGTAATCGATGACGGCCAAGGAGGCCATGATGATTCTCCAGCTAAAAGATAATCGATCATCCCGCGAGCAGGAGCCCCACCGGGATTTGGCGCTTGTTATTTTTATCCCTTTCGGGAACAGATGAACGCTACGGCTGTAACAATTAATTCTTTCGGCTATCTTTTCTTTGGCCTCTTTCTTATACCACTCGACAAAAAGATCCCTTGCCTCTTCCATGCAATCCTTATGAAGGATGAAATTACCAAAAGATAATCTTAAGGGTGGTTCCTTATGATGAGACTCACGAATTTCTAACGGATACCGCTCTCCTAAATATAAGAATTTCTCTCCCGGCAGAAACATCTTTTCTGCTTCCTTTGCCCGTTTTTCTTTCTCTGATAGCTTCTCGACAATCCACGACTGCTTTCCCTCGATGAATCTCTCTATCTCCCATTTCGGCGTATGAAAAGGAGCCAGAACGACTACTTTTCCGCCTTCTTTGATTTGGAGGGAAATCGTCCTTCTCCTCCTTCTGCTCCTTATCAAATCGTAGC
>DATHCH010000048.1:0-6382 GCA_035319625.1 Thermodesulfobacteriota bacterium | reverse complement strand
TTATTTCACCCCATCTCCATATTTCCCATATCTCCCAGAAATTTGGACCCGAATAATAGATAACAAATGCCCTTCCGATCACATCATTGTTAATATTGACAAACCCCCAAAAGCGACTATCCTGACTGTTATCACGGTTATCTCCCATAACAAACAGGCAGCCTTCAGGGATTTTTACCGGGCCAAACTCCTCCAACGAAGGTCTGGTCAGTGCAAAATGGCCCCATGGATCATTCATCAACTTGTCATTAATGTAAATTCTATTGTTGGTGATCTCCACTTTCTCACCTTCCATTCCAATCACCCTCTTGATAAAATCCTTTGACCGGTCTTTTGGAAAAATGAAGACGATGATATCCCCTCTCCCCGGTTTCTTATACTGAAAAAATTTGATATTGGTATAAGGAATTCTTATTCCATAAATAAATTTATTAACCAGGATGTGGTCTCCCACCAGCAACGTCGGTTCCATTGAACTTGACGGAATCTTGAATGCTTGGACAATGAAGGCACGAATAAAAAGAGCGATCAGCACGGCGATGACAATCGGCTCCACATATTCTTTGACGAACTTTTTTCTCTCCATGATCTCCTCGATATGTCAGAAATAACACCACCTTTTCTTCTTCCTGAGGTGGGGACATTTCATGGTTCTTGAATTGGTTTTTTGTCAGAACAAATTTCCTGATACGTTTCAGGTCTTCTGTCCTTAAAGAAAGGCCATTCCTTCCTCGTCTTATCAATATTTTTCAGGTCAATTTCAACCAAAGCAATGCTGTCTTTCATCCCCGTCGGTTTATCCAGCAATTCCCCCTCTGGGGAGATGCAAAAAGATCTCCCATAAAAATCCTGTTTCTCTTCGCTCCCCACCCGATTCACTCTGAAAATGTAAACCCCGTTGGTGACGGCATTGCTCGAGATCACCGTTTCCCATTTCCGTTGTGAAGCAAAAGCAGCGGCGGTAGGACAAAATAAAATCTTGGCTCCTTTTAATGTCAATATTCTTGATCCTTCTGGAAAGAAGTTGTCCCAACAGATCTGGACACCAATGGGGGCGAATTTGGTTCTAAAGACAGGAAACCCATGATTTCCAGAAGAAAAATAATATCGTTCTTCCCAAAGCGGAATCTGAGGGACATGAATCTTTCTATAACTTCCCAAAATCTCTCCATTCGCATCGATCACGATTGCTGAATTGTAAAAAGAATCTTCTTCGATTTCAAAAATAGGACAGACCAGAACGACCTTGTTTTCTACTGCTAACCTTTGCATTCTCGTAATGGTGGGGCCATCTATCTTTTCAGCCAGAGAAAAGTAGCGTTTGTTCATTTCTCTCGGAAACCAATGGGTCGTGAAGAGCTCTTGGAAACAAATGAGGTTGGCACCTTTTTCCGTAGCGATTTGAGCAAATTTAACCGCCTTTTCAATATTTCGCTCTTTCTCCTCAGAACAGGAGGTCTGTATCCCTGCCAATTTGATCAAGATATTTGCCCTTCCCCGGCGGATAGAAAATTTCGCAAATGCTAACAAAGTTAAGATAACGTGTCAAGGTTCTGGGGTCATTATTTTCGCTATTGCTTTTTTTGACAATAAATTTATAATGATAGGGGTTATTCCTTATTTATTTCACAAGCTGTAGGCGAGCGATTAATTCTTTTTTGGGAGTATGGTTTAAAAAGAAATGAGAATCTTAGTCGTCGAAGATGAAAAAAAGGTTGCCAATTTCATTAAGAAAGGACTGGAAGAGGAACGTTACGCGGTGGATAATGCTTATGATGGGGAATCGGGCTTTTACATGACAGAAGTGAATGAATACGATTTGATAGTTCTTGACCTCATGATCCCGAAGATCGATGGATTAGAGGTGCTAAAAAGGATCCGAGGGAATCGAAACAACATCCCTATCTTGGTGTTGACTGCCAAGGATAGTCTGGAAGATATTGTGAGGGGACTGGATGCTGGTTGCGATGATTATTTAACGAAGCCGTTTGAATTTTTGGAGTTCTTAGCCAGAATCCGTGCTCTGTTGCGCCGCGAAAAGTTAGATAAGGAACCCGTCTTGAAAATAGCTGATTTAACCTTGTCTCTTGTCACGCATAAAGTGATGCGAAAAGGGAAAGAAATTGAACTCACGGCGAAGGAATATTCTCTCTTAGAGTATTTTATGAGAAATCCGGATAAGGTCCTTACCCGGACCATGATTTCTGAACATGTCTGGGATTATCATTTCGACTCGGTGACCAATGTGATCGATGTCTATGTCAACTATCTCCGAAGAAAAATCGACAGAGAATTCGAACCCAAACTGATCCATACGATTCGAGGAGTCGGTTATACCATGAGAAAGGCCTAAATGCATTTCAGAAGTCTTCGATTTAAACTTACCCTCTGGTATGTCTTGATATTAGGAGTTTTATTAATCTCCTTTAGTACTTTTTTATATTTCACCCTCTCAAAAAGTCTTCATCGAGATGTGGATAGTAAATTGAGGTCTCTCGCTGAATTCATCGCCTCGGAATCTTCGTCCCCGTTATCGAAATTTGGCTTCGGAAATATCGACCAAGCCCTTGAAACGACCATGAACCTAAAACCGATTGGGAAATTCATTCAGGTCTTAGATGAATCCGGAAACATTGGTCGGAAGTCTGATAATTTAAAAAACGATCAACTCCCGATCAGCTTAATTACCCTGAAGAATGCCTCCGCGGGTTTAATCACCTTTGAAACGAATCGTTCTATTGGAAACACTCCCTTGCGAATTATCACCTTCCCCGTGGTTGAAAATGGTCGTGTTACTAAAATTGTCCAAATCGCCTCTTCTTTAGAGGAGGTCGAGGAAGCCCTTAACACCTTGTTTATTATCTTGATGATCACTGTCCCTTTAGCCCTCATGGTGGCCATTCTGGGGGGACAATTCCTTGCACATAAGGCGTTGAAACCTGTTGATGATATCACCCAAACGGTACGAATGATCACCTCCCAAAATTTAAACCAAAGGATTAGTCCTCCCAAAGTGAAGGATGAAATATCGAGATTGATTGAGACCTTCAATGAGATGATCTCCCGGCTTGATCAATCCTTCCGACAAATGAAGCAGTTCAGCTCCGACGCTTCGCATGAACTAAAAACTCCTTTAACCATTCTCAAAGGAGAAGTCGAGGTGATGCTCCGAAAGGAACGGTCCTCCCAGGAATATCAGCAAACCCTGAAGAGCAACTTGGAAGAAATTAATCGCATGTCACAAATTGTTGAAGATCTCTTGCTTCTTTCAAAAGCGGATACCGGAGAAATAAGGTTGAATAAGGAAGATATTAATCTGGCGGAGATCCTCACCGACGTTGCCGCTCAAATGGATCTGTTGGCGAAATCCAAGAGACTCCATCTCTCCACATCGAATCATCAGCAGAGTATTTATATTTTTGCGGATGCTTTGCGAATCAGAGCATTACTTATAAATTTGATCGAAAATGGAATTAAATATACTGAGGAAGGAGGTTCTATACATATTAGCCTCCAGGAAGAATACCCAGCCCCTGTGAGAAACCAATCGGAGCGGTTAGAAGGAGAGAGGGGAAAATTTGTCAGAATCATCGTATCTGATACTGGAATTGGAATTGCCAAGGAGGACCAGAAAAAAATATTTAACCGTTTCTTTCGAGTGGATAAAGCTCGGTCAAGAGAGCAAGGAGGAAGTGGCCTCGGCCTTAGCATTTGCAAGTGGATCGTTGAAGCTCATCAAGGTGAAATCAAGGTCGAAAGCGAATTCGGAAAAGGTAGTTCTTTTATCGTTAAATTGCCCCTCCCCCCCCTCGAATGATGAATTGAAATCTGCCTTTGGACCACCACACGGGAGGGGCTCATTCCATTTATCGTCTAATACTCATCGTCCCTAAATATCACGGGTGCCTTTACCCCACCGTTCGACGTAACCTGTTTTCTACAAAATTTTCCATGATGAGTTTGTCATCCCTACCCTCTCCCACCGGGGGCAAGGGATTATCGAGTTATTTTCCAAACAATATCGGTTAATTGTTAACCAATTATACCATTTTTTTGCACTATTTTGTAAGAAAAAGAATGTGAAAAATACTAAACTTCTTAGAATTCCAATAATTAGAAACGGGCAAAAATTGGCACTCATTTTGCTATAGGTACTTTACTCTTGACAAAAATTTATCTTTTTTAATATTGTAAACTATTCTGGAAACATGAGAGGAGGCAAGATTGACAGAGCGCTTAGGCGAACTTCTCATAAAGCGAAATTATATCACCCCCGACCAGCTTAAAAAGGCTTTAGACGAGCAGAAATTAAAGGGGGGCCGCTTAGAATCTAACCTGGTTAGACTGGGATATATTAAGGAGGACGAATTATTATCTTTTCTCAGCGCCCAATATAGAGTTCCTTCTGTCAAAATTTCAAAAATGGAAATCAATCCAACTGTGATCAAATTAATTCCTTCCAGCCTTTCAAAAAAGTATTTCATCATCCCCATCAACAGAATGGGTCCTAAATTGACCCTGGCGATGGCCGATCCCAGCAATATTGTAGTGATCGATGAAATTAAATTTATGACCGGCTTCAATGTCGAACCCGTGGTGGCCTCGGAGACGGAGATTATCGATGCGATAAAGAAATATTATGGAGGTGGTGGAAACGTTGCGGGGTTGGGAAGCCTTTCCTTCGAGGCGGCCGATTATGATCTCAACGATACAAAGGGCGACGCCCTGGGTGACGGCATCTCGCTTGATGACGACGTGGTTGATGTGGATGATTTTGATAAATTGGTTCATGGGGCAGTCGATAATATCGAAGTTGTGGAAAGTCAAAATCTTGAGGATTCCATGGATATGGAGGGTCCGATCATTAAGATCGTCAATGGAATTCTGATCAAGGCCATTAAATTGGGGGCGAGCGATATCCATTTTGAGCCTTACGAGAGGACTTTCCGAGTGAGGTATCGAATCGACGGCGTGTTGAGGCGGGATATGTCGCTTCCCATCCAAATCAAAAATGCGATGACCTCACGCTTAAAAATCATGGCGAAATTAGACATTGCTGAAAAACGACTCCCCCAGGACGGAAGAATTAAGTTACGGACGGGAAAGGGAAGGGAAATGGACTTTCGGGTCTCTTCCATCCCTACCCTTTTTGGTGAAAAGGTTGTCCTTCGTTTATTAGATAAATCTGCCCTGCAGTTGGACATGACAAAACTGGGATTTGAAGAATCTTCCCTGGCTGATTTAAAAGCTGCGATCCACAAGCCTGTTGGAATGATCCTGGTAACCGGGCCAACCGGAAGCGGAAAGACGACCACTCTCTATTCTGCCTTATCGGAATTGAACAAAGAGACCGATAATATTATCACGGCAGAAGATCCCATCGAATATAATTTTATGGGGATCAATCAGGTTCAGATGCATGAAGAGATTGGGCTCACCTTCGCCTCTGCCCTGCGTTCCTTCCTCCGCCAGGACCCTGACATCATCATGGTTGGCGAGATTCGAGATTTCGAAACTGCTCAGATCGCGGTTCAGGCCGCCTTAACTGGGCATCTCGTCCTTAGTACCGTCCACACCAATGACGCTCCGGGGACGGTTAATAGATTAATCGATATGGGAATCGAGCCTTTCTTGATCTCCTCGGCGGTGATATTAATCCTGGCCCAGCGGTTAATCAGAAAAATCTGCATGGATTGTAGAGAACCCGTCAAGGTTCACCCTCAACTCTTAATCGATTTGGGAATCCCACCTGATGAGGTCAAATCCTTCCAGGTTTACAAAGGGAAGGGATGCTCCATTTGTAATAATACCGGATATAAGGGCAGACTTGGTCTTTATGAAGTAATGCCCATGAAGGAAGAGGTCAAGGAGCTTGTCTTATCACGGGCTTCCAACTCTGAAATTAAAAAGGAAGCCATCCGTTTAGGAATGAAGACATTGAGGCAGAGTGGAATTACGAAGATTAAGGATGGAGTGACGACTATTGAGGAAGTCCTTCGGTCAACGATCGAAGATCGATAAGCCGTCAAGGGGCATATTGGGGGAAAAGGAATATGATAGAATTACAAAAATTGCTTGAAATCGTCATTGAGAAAAAGGCCTCGGATTTACACATCACGACAGGGGCTGCTCCTCAATTCCGGATTGACGGAAAGCTAGTGAGCTTCGATGATACCCTTTTGACGGCAACCGATACGAAAAGACTCTGTTATAGTGTATTGACCGACGCACAGCGCCATAAGTTTGAGGAGGAGTGGGAATTAGACTTCTCATTTGGAATTAAAGGATTGAGCCGATTCAGAGGGAATGTCTATATGCAGCGGGGCGCCGTGGCGGGAGCCTTTCGGGCCATTTCTTTCGACATCCTCAATTTTTCTGATCT
>DATHCH010000047.1:0-15347 GCA_035319625.1 Thermodesulfobacteriota bacterium | reverse complement strand
CTCGCTGCCCTTATCTCAAAGGGGTCCGCAAAGGGGTTCTCAGCCGCCCCAATGAAGAGTATGGGCTTCCCCTTGACTTCCTCACCCCCCAAGAACTTCCCGTCATCTCTCAGGATCTTGACGGTATTGATCAACTGGATGGAGTCCATATCAAAGACATTTTTTGCTTTCGGATGATCCCCAAATTTCTGATGATCCCCTGAGAGGCAGAGAATGTTGTTGATCCCCAAGGCCCCTGCCCCCAAGATGTCACTCTGGATCGCTATCCGGTTCCGATCCCGACAGACCATCTGCAGGATAGGATCAAACCCCATCTCTTTGAGGATGATACAGGATGAAAAGGAGCTCATTCTCACCACCGAGGTCTGATTGTCCGTGACGTTGACGGCATCCACCACCCCCTTAAGATGATTCCCCTTTTTTCGGATCACCTCGGGATCCGCTCCCCTCGGCGGCCCACACTCCGAGGTCACCACAAACCCACCACTTTCTAATATTCGCTCAATGTTCGACTTCGTCTTCATCTCCGCCTCTAATCTCGCATGGCGCATAGAGCATAGCGCCTGTAGCATGAACTCCAAAAATGGTAAGAACTCAGACAGGGATAGTGAAAAAACTCTACAGCGGAAACCTTTTCAAAGTGAACTGCAAGAGCCCAATCATTTTAAAAGAGTCCCGCCGAGTCATCACCTTCGTTACCTCGCAACCTGTAATGACCGCTTTGCAAAGTTTTTGAACCCATTCCTGGCTGGGTTCTCCCTTCAAAGTCTCAAGTCTTCTCTTACCCTCTTGCGCGGCCCCCCATCCCGAGAGGTCGTCCAGTCCTTCACCGGGATGATCTCCTCATAGCGATCCAGTTGATTGAGTTCCTTAAGTCTGTCGATGATCAACTGCCAACCACAATCCAGATCCTTGTCCACCTCACACTTCCCATTCGAACTCCCCCCACAAGGCCCATTGAGCAAGCTCTTCGCACACCGAGCGATCGGGCAGACCCCTCCGGTCATATGCAATACACACTCCCCACACCCCTGACACCGCTCACTCCAGACCCCTTGCTCCAAGGTCACCCCAAGAAAGGTCGTGTTGACACCAGGAAGGACTACCTTGGTCCGATATTTCTCTGCCACATATTGTATCCCTGCCCCACAGGCTATCGATAGGATCACTTCATAGTCCTCCACAAAAGGACGAACCTGATCGATGTATTCATGGTCACACTGACGCTCTAAGGTTTGCTCCTTGATCTCGATCTCCTGGCCATCCTTGGCCCGGGAAAGCCGTATCTCTGAGGCCAGAACCCCTACCTCTCTCTCGCCCCCAGCAGCACATACTGTCACACACTCATTACAACCCAACAACAGTACCTTCTTGTAGGGCTTGAGCATGTTGAGTATCTCTTCGAGTGACTTCCTGTTTGCTACGATCATTCTGACCTCCAATGAAAGGATTCAAGGGTTCGAGGGTTCAAGTTTTTTTAAATTACTTCACTTGACCCCTAGAATCCTCGACCCCTCGGACCCTGTTGTTAACGGGTGAGGGTCCTATGGCCCTTATCTTTTCAGTCATCTCACGCGCTACCTCGGCAAACCGCTGACCCTGAGCCGAGCTCATGTTGTACATCTCCAGTCGAGCCCCTCCCAATCCCACCTCATCTAATAATTTCTTCGCATACTGAACTCTCTTCTTGGCTCTGAGATTACCTCTCAAGAAGTGACACTCTCCCTCCAAGCACCCAGCCAGGTAAACTCCATCCACCCCTGATTCAAAGGCACGAAGAATGAGAAGGATATCCACTCGCCCTGTGCAGGGAACCTTCACAATCTTCACATTCGTAGGGTAGTTGAGCCTCATCGAACCTGCCAGGTCCGCCGCACTATAGGCTCAATGCTCACAACAAAAAGCCAGGACCTCAGGCTCAAACGACGTCGCTCGTGATTCGTGATTCGTAACTCGTCTCTCCTGCTCAGTTGCTTCCATTGTTTCCTCGGTCACCGCCTTCAAATCCCCCCAACCTCCCTTTATTAAAGGGGGAGAGGGAGGATTATGCTCTTTGCTCTATGGGCTCTGCGCTTATGTCCATAACAAGGGCTTCGCACTTGGCCCACAATTGGGGATCTCTGAAGTGCATCAACTCTATCGCTCTGGCCGGGCACTCGGCCGCGCAACTGCCGCAGCCTTTGCACTTGGCCAGATCAATCTCTGCCTCGCCCTTCGCATTGATCACCGGCACTTCATAGGGACACACCCTCACACACGTCAAACAGGCCGCACACCGCTCACCCTCCACCATGGCGACCACACCACCCACCAACATTTTCTCTTTGGATAAGATGGTGCAGGCTCGAGACGCTGCTGCACTTGCCTGAGTGATCGTCTCGCTGATCAATTTCGGCCCGTGAGCCCCACCAGCAAGATACATGCCATCGGTTGCAAAGTCAACAGGTCTCAACTTCATATGGGCTTCCAAAAAGAAACCTTCCATCGTACGAGGAACCTTCAGCATCGTTGCCAATTCTTCATTCTCTCTCGGAATGGTGGCTGCGGAAAGAACCACGAGGTCAGGCCTTGTCTCCATCCGTTCCTTCAAGATTCTATCCAGATAGGACACAGTGAGATTTTCCCCATCCCTCTTGACTTCGGGTTTCTCTTCGGGTTCGTATCGGATGAACAGGATGCCTTGCTCCCGGGCTTTCGCGTAGTAGAATTCTGCAAGGCCATAGGTCCGCACATCCCGGTAGAGGATAGAGATATTGGCGTTAGGATTCAGTTCCTTGATCTTAAGAGCATTCTTCACGGCCGCTGCGCAGCAAGTCCGGCTGCAGTTGGGTCGCTCCTTGTTCCGGGATCCTACACATTGGATCATTACAATTGGATTGGCCCGGGCCACCTCTTCGGGTTGGTTGATAATCCGACTTTCTAATTCCAGCTGTGTAACAACGCGCGGGTCCTCGCCATAGAGGTATTCGTTTGGTTTCCACTCTTGAGCGCCGGTGGCCAAAATTGTTATGCCGTGTTCGATCTTCCGGTAATACATGGTAGGCGCCACCATCACTCCGGTGGAGAAGTTTCCTTTGGAGCCGCTGAAATCAACCACCAAGGCGTTGGTGATGACATGGATCAGAGGATGGTTCGTGACCCGGTGGATCAAATCTTTTAAGAAGGCCTGGACATCCTGATCTTCGAGGGTGTAGTGAAGGTTTCTCAGATTTCCTCCTAACTGGGCTTCTTTTTCAAGGAGGAAAATTTCATACCCCTGTTCAGCGAGCTTGAGCGCAGCGGTCATCCCTGCCGCGCCTCCTCCAATGACCAATCCTTTTTGAATCACCGGCAATCCGAGTTCGCTGAGGGGTCGAATCAGGCGGGCATTGGCCACGGCCATGCGGACAAGGTCCTTCGCCTTAAGCGTCGCCTCATCCTTCTGCCGCATATGGACCCAGGAACATTGATCGCGGATGTTGGCCATCTCAAAAAGATATTTATTTAATCCTGCCTCCCGGCACGTTTCTCTAAACATCGGTTCATGTGTTCTTGGAGAACAGGAGGCCACAATCACGCGGTTCAGTTTGTTTTCTTCGATCGCATTCTTGATTTTTCCCTGGGTGTCCTGAGAACAGGTATAAAGGTTATCCTCAACATGGACGACGTTTTTGAGCGTCCTTGCATACTCCCTGACTTCAGGCACATTGACCACCCCTCCGATGTTAATACCGCAGTTGCAGACGAAGACGCCGATGCGGGGTTCTTCAGATGTCACGTCCGCCTCAGGAGGATATTCTTTCTTGGTGACCATGGTTCCCCGTACTGAAGCGATCAGTCCTGTGGCATCGGCCACGGCACCGCTTGCCTGGGATACGGTCTCCGGGATATCTTTCGGCCCCTGAAACACCCCGCAGACGTAGACGCCCGGTTTGGATGTCGAAGTGGGCTCGAAAGGTTTTGTCTTGCAGAATCCGTGAGAATCCACTTCGATGCTCATCCGTTTTGCCATCTCAACTGTCTCTTTGGAGGGGACCATGCCTACAGAGAGAACGACCAAATCAAATTCCTCTTCAACAATCTTCCCCTCTTCATCCAGGTAAGTCACCAGGAGATTCTTTGTCTTAAAATGCTCCTTTATTCTGGAGACCATGCACTTGATGAAACGGACGCCGTATTCGGATTTGGCTCTCTCATAATACGCATCGAAGCCTTTGCCGTAAGCCCGGACATCCATATAAAAGATGGTGGGCTCGACAAAATTCGCATGTTCTTTTGCAATGATGGCTTCTTTCGTCGCATACATGCAGCACACGGATGAACAGTAATCCTGTCCACAAGAGATATCGCGACTCCCGACACACTGGATGAAAGCGATCTTCCGTGGATGGCCTGCATCAGAGGGGCGCTGGACTACGCCGGCATAAGGGCCACTGGCACTGAGCATTCGTTCGAACTCAATGCTTGTGACGACATTGGGGTAGGCACCGTAACCGAATTCGGGCCGGATGTTTCCTTCCACGGTTTTAAAGCCGGGCGTGAGAATGACTGCTCCAACCTGAAGATCAACGATTTTCTCCCGGTCATCATGATTGATCGCCCCCGCTCGGCAAGCGAAGACGCACTGCAAACACTCGGAGCAGATGCCGCATTCCAGGCATCGCTTGGCTGCCTCGATCACTTCCGCTTCCGCGAGTCCTGACTCCACTTCTGAAAAATCGCCCTTGCGCTCCAACGCTTTCCGCTTTTCAGGGACTGCACGAGCAGCTTGTGACTTGACTTCCATCAGTTGCTTTGCCTGAGCCTTATCGAGTTTAGCCTCGGGGAGCTTTTCGATTGATTGTAGAACCGGCGGCCATACCCTTGCTTCTTTCTCTTCCTGTTTCAGGTAAGCTTCAATCGAGCGCGCGGCCTTATGTCCCGCAGAGATGGCATCCACGACAAAAGTTGTTCCCGTGACCACATCGCCGCCGGCAAAAATCCCGGGTACATTGGTGGCCAGCGTTTCTTTATCTACGGCGATTGTTCGACCACGCACGGTCTCCACCTTATTATTCAACAGGGTGAGGTCCGGTCTCTGGCCGATGGCAAAGATGACCACGTCACAAGAAATCACTGTCTCTGTCCCGGGGATCTCGTCAAAATCAGGTCGGCCATCAATAAAGCCTCGGAAATCCACGTCGACGGTTCGTACGCCTGTGATATGCCCGTCTTTGTTTGTTACTTCCTTGAATGTTCGGCCAGGATAGACATCAATGCCTTCATCCTGAGCGTCACGGACTTCCCAATCGTGGGCGGGCATTTTTTCTCGACTCTCAAGGCATGACATTCCCACCCAGCTTGCGCCCAGACGCACTGAAGACATGGCTGCATCAATGGCCACATTTCCACCACCGAGGACTAAGATGCGTTTATTCGCAATTTTTGATTTGATGTTTGATGTTCCTGCCAGGCTGACCTCGCGCAAGAAGTCTGTGGTGATGTGAACCCCTGGGAGGTCGTTGCCGGGGATAGGGAGCTTAATGCCAATATGAGCGCCTGCTGCAACAAAGACGGCGTCGAAATCTTTGAGCAACCCTGTCACATCTTCCACGCGGTGGTTCAGCTTCAACTCCACTCCTCTTGAGACGATTTCATCTATCTCTCGTTGGAGTAAGTCGTAGGGCATGCGATACTCCGGAATGCCTACACGCATCATTCCGCCCGGCGCAGGCAGTGCCTCAAAGACCGTGATAGAGTACCCCTTGCGGATCAAGTCATTGGCCGCAGTCAACCCAGCTGGACCAGCGCCGACAATGGCGACCTTCTTCCCTGCGCCACTGGTATCCGGAGATTTTTGGACACTCGATGCATACACCTTTTGGATCTCCTCAGGATGCGCGAATGCCCAGTCGCTCACAAAACGTTTGAAATGCATGATATTAACGGGTTCGCTTCCCGCCTCAGTTCGGGTACATGCCTCCTCGCATCGGTGGTTGCATACGCGGCCGCATACGGAAGGGAAGGGGTTATCTTCTTTGATCGTGCGGTACGCATCGGCAAAGCGTTTCTCTCGGATGAGTGCGACATAGCCCATGGCGCGCTGTTCAATCGGACACGCGTTACGACATGGCGCTTCCCCGCGTTTTTCGATGGCGAAGGCATTGGGGATGGCTTGCGGATATCTTTTATAGATCGCCTTGCGCGTGGAGAGTAAGGCGTTGAACTCATCGGGACGGATGATAGGACACGCCGCTGCACAATCACCGCATCCTGTGCATTTGGCCGTGTCCACAAAGCGAGCATGCTGATGAAGGCGGACAGTAAAATTTCCTGGCTCGCCTGAGATCCCTTCGACATCGGTGGCCGTCAGGATACGAATGTTAAGATGACGGCCTGCCTCGACCAGTTTGGGAGAGATGATGCACATCGAGCAGTCGTTCGTGGGGAAGGTTTTGTCCAATTGGGCCATCACCCCACCAATCGCGGGCGATGACTCGACCAGATAGACATAGTAGCCAGATTCGGCGAGGTCAAGGGATGCTTGGATGCCCGCGATCCCACCTCCCACAACCATCACGGCTCCTACTTTTTCATCCACATTGTCCGCCATTTGGTTCCTCGTCATTCCAGGTTCGTCAAGAAGTTAATTGGACGTTCTTAAATTCCAAACTCCAACCACCAAATCCCAAATAAGCACCAATAATCAAAATCCGAATGACACAAACAATGAATCGCTATATCAGCCCTTTGCTACCGAGGATCTTCATGGGGTCCGTGATGTGCCGGTGAAACCATTTCTTAGCATCTTTATGACCCAGGGCCAATCCCATCAATTCAGTAAAGTAGAGGATAGGGAGATTGTATTTCTTCCCCGTCTCCTTCTCTAATTCTTCCTGGCGGGTATCGAGATTGGCTTGGCACATCGGGCAACCGGTGACCAAACAGTCCGCCTCTGCCTCCATTGCCATGGAGAGAAGGCGGTCGTTCAATTTCTTAACGATGTCTGTCCGCGTCATCACGAGACTGGCTCCACAGCAATCGGTTTTGTAGCACCATGGAACAGGATCAGCGCCCAGGGTTTTCATCAGTCGGTCCATGTGTTGAGGGTTTTCATATTCTCGTACGCCTGTCACTTTTGGGGGCCGAACAGTAAGGCACCCGTAGTAGCAAGCCACCTTAAGCCCTGAGAGAGGCTTTGCGCGCTTTTTTTTCACCTCTTCCAAGATCCCTTCGTCGCAGAAAAAGTCCAGTGCATATCGAATGGGGACATTGCCATGATATGGGAAATGGACTTTCTCGGGGTGTTCCTTGGCGTCTTTCTCCGCTGCTTTAAATCGGCTGTAGCAGGCCACGCAGGGGACCAGCACATTGCGATCGTTCTTTTCGGCAATGGCAAGGTTCCGGGCGGCGAGATCGATGGCCAACTCTTCATCCGTGCAGTGGGCCGAGCTTGCTCCGCAACAGGTCCAATCCTCTAGCTCGTAGAGCTGAATATCGAGGAATTTGGATACGCCCCGGATCGAATCGTCGTACTCTCGGGCGGTTCCGTGAAGAGAGCATCCAGGGTAGTAAGAAACCTCTTTCACCTTCTCGCTCCCTTCTCAAAGGCGTTGAAAATCTCTTTAACCTCTTTTCCCCCGCCAAATTTAGACGGAAGAATTTTAATCTTTCCCTTGCGGTACATTTTCAATCCCAAAGCAGCATCCTTAAAAAAATCCCTGGTCTTGGATTTAAATTGGAGGATGAGGCTGAGCTCATGAATTCGGCCTCTTGATTTGATCGTGTCTAAAAAAGCCGAGTGAAATATGGGAATATCCTTTTCCCCGGGTTTGAATTCAGAATGCAAGGCCAGCGCTCTTAATGTATCCATGATTTTGGCAATATCGATGTTATTCGGGCATCGCACGCTGCACGTGTAGCAGGAGGCGCAGATCCAGATCGTTTTTGAAGTGAGGACCTTTTCCCGGTGGTCGTACTGGATGTGACGGAGCATTTGATTGGGGAGGACATCCATCGCATAAGCGATGGGACATCCTGCCGAACATTTCTGGCATTGAAAACAGGCGCTAATTTTTTCGCCGCTGGCCTGAGCCACTTCAGACAGGAAGGGATTTCCCTTCTGGTTTTCCCGTACGTTCAGCTCCGTCATATGCTCCTCGATCTTGAATAGAAGGACTTTCCAGGATCGCCTGCGTTTCGTGGTGAACGGGAAGCTCAATGGTAAACGTGGTGCCTTCACCCGCCTGACTCTTTACGCTGATCTTTCCCCCGTGATCCTCGATGATCCCGTAAGAAGTGGCGAGTCCCAACCCCGTTCCCTTTCCCACCTCCTTGGTGGTGAAGAAGGGATCAAAGATTCGAGTGAGGTTCTCCGGGGGAATGCCCTCACCGGTATCGGTAAACTCCACACAGACCGTCTTCTGATCCCGGGCACAAAAGGTCGTGATGGTCAGCGTTCCGCCGCCACGCATCGCTTCTGCGGCATTCACGACAATATTCATGAAGACTTGTTTCAGTTGGCTTGCATTTCCGCGGACGAAGGGCAAGAAGGCGTCGAGTTTCTTCACGATATGGATGTTGTGGAATAAAGCCTGATTCACCAGGAAGAAGAGTCCGTCCGTGATGGCTCGATTGATATCGGTGGGTTCCATCTTCGGTTCGGTTTGGCGAGCGAATTCAAGGAGGCTTTTGACAATCTCCTTGCACCGGCCTGCCTCCTGAACGATTCGAACCAAATCTGCCCGCCGCGGATCCGTCTCAGTAAGGTCCTCCATCATCAGACTGGAGTAAATAAGGATTCCACCCAAAGGATTGTTGATCTCATGGGCAATTCCCGCTGCCAGTTTCCCGAGAGAGGCCATTTTCTCAGAGCTAACCAGTTGAACGTGAGTCTCTTGGAGCTTCTTTTCCATGTTCAGGCGTGGTCTCAAATCCGTAAAGATACCCACACTGGCGATTTCCTGGCCGCTCCCGTTATAGATAAGAGCGGCGGAGAGTTGGATAGGGATTTCTTCTCCAAACTTATTGAGCACATTAAGCTGGGTGGGGATGAATTTCCCTAAACCACCATATTCCGTACTTCGGAGTTTCCTCATGATCTCTTTCGCCAGGCCCTCTGGATAGATCTTGGAGATATGGAGTTTACCGATCACCTCCTCTGCTTTGTATCCGGTCAGCGTCTCCGCTCCTTTGTTAAAAATGAAGATATTGCCTTTCATGTCCGCTGCAATAATTCCATCCACAGAGCTTTCAATCAGGTTCATGAAGAATTCATTGGCTTCACGAAGTTGATTTTCGATCCGTTTTCTCTCGGAGATATCTAAGTTAATGCCCTGGTAGCCAACGACCTCTCCCTTCTCATTCTTAATTGGGTGAGAGGTCAGCAAGACGGTGATCTTGTCCCCAGTCTTCTTCTTGAATTCCACCTCCATGTCTTTGACATGCCCCTGTCTTTCAATCCTCTCCTGAAAAGCTCTCCGATCTTCAGGGTTGACATAGAGATCCTGGGTGATATCTATTTTGAGAAATTCCTCTTTCGTAGGGTATCCCAGCATATCGAGCAGGGCTTGGTTACAGTCCAAAAACTTGCCCTCCTTCGAGCTGATGAAGAGACCATGCCTCACCCTTTCGAAGAGGTCTCTGAGTTTTTCCCCAGAATCCCTGAGGTCCCTCTCGAATTTTTTCCGGTCTGTGATGTCCCGGATGTACGCATAGGTTTTCACCTCTCCCCTATCCGACTCGGCCAAAGCAATACAGACCTCTGCATCCTTGACCTGACCCTGAGAGGTCAGGATATTCAGTTCGGTACAGAGCTTCTCGCCTATTCCCACACCGCGGGTGACTGTTCCCTCAAGAAATTGTTTGTCCTCTTTTCCAATGACCGAGAAGAAATTTCTTCCGATCAAGTCTTGCTTGGGAATCCCGGTGATTTCGGAGGCCATCTGATTGGCAAAAATGATCTTAAACGTCTGATCGAAGACCAGGATTCCATCGTCCCCCATCTCCGCGATTTTCTCAAATTGTTGGGTGGCCTCCTGGATCCTCTGCCCCATTCTTTTCGACTCCGTAATATCTCGGAGGTAAGCATAACCTTTCGGGACTCCATGAGGCGTTTTCGCTAAGGCAATACAAATTTCGGCCTCTTTGATCTCTCCATGAGAGGCGGAAAGCTGAACCTCAGCGCACGTTTTCTCGCCATAACGCTCAGGATGGGCGAAGAGGTCTTCAATAAAGGATTGATGGGGCTTGCCTAAAAGGGGAAGGACCGACATTTTCAGCAACTCTCGGCTCGAATATCCGGTGATTTCGGAAGCCATCCGATTTGCGAATTGGATCTGATAGCGTTCGTCAAATACTAAGATCCCGTCGTTTCCCAATTCGGCAATGGATTGAAACATCTCTGAGCCCACCTCCCTCTTTTTGACAGGGATAAGTGGCTCAGCCGGTTTCTTTCTCTTTGCCGGCGCAGTTGGTTTTTTAACAGTCATAGCCTTCCCAATGTAGCCTATCCTCACTCCCTCCATAGCCCTTCCCCCTACGTGAAGGGGAGAGCGGGAGGTTGAGTGTATATTCTACAATCCTACATAATCCAGGAGCGCGGGGACCTGTTTTTCCCATCCGATGGGAATGATCTGGACTCCTTGGCAGAGTGGTTTCAACGCATTGATCAGACCCCCGGCGATCTCAACGCTTGCCTGCTGTTTATCCAACGCCTTCATCATTCGGTCGATGACTGAATCCGGGATGGAAGCTCCCTCCACATGCTTGTTTACATAGCGGGCCATGCCCACTGATTTGAGCAGGGTGATGCCAGCGATGATGGGGACCTTGAAGTGTGCCACTTTCTTGGCGAAGGCCTCAAAAAGGCTTGCATCGTAAATCGAATGGGTGAAGAAGAAATCAACGCCCATCCGTATCTTCTTCTCCATATCCATGACCTCTAAGTCGAGGACATGGCCTTTCGCGGCGGCGTTGATGTGGGTGCCTATGCAGAATTGTGGTTTTCCTTGAAGGTCATTCCCTGCGAGGTCGTAGCCTTCTTGGAGGCGCTTGGCGGCGCCGAGCAAACCCATGACGTCGAGATCAAAGACCGCTTTGGCTTCGAAGTGATCCCCCGTAGAGGGTTGATCGCCGTGGACGAGGAGGAGGTTCTTGAGGCCCAGAGCGGAAGCGTTCAAGAGTTCGGATTGCAGTGCCAATCGGTTCCGGTCGCTACAGGAGAGATTGTAGATCACCTCCATCCCCTTTTTCGCTTTTAACAGGGCGCACACGGAAAGGGATCCTAACCTCATGATGGCATTCTGGAGATCTGGCACATTGATCGCATCCACGTGCCCCTTGAAGAGTTCGGCATAGTCGTACAACTCGGAGACGTCGCTTCCCTTAGGGGGCTGGAGCTCGACGACAACTGCGAATTTTCCAGAATCCAATCGTTCCTTAAATGTCATGGGCTTTCTCCTCTCTCCCAATTTGAGGGAGGTGACCGGTAAGTGCCCCGTAAGCCCCGCCTTGTAGGCGGGGGCAAGGGGGCACAATCAAAACGATATTTCTTCCCCGGGAAACCGCGGCCTGTGGCGGGGAGCTTCATTATCCAATCCACTCGAGGGGCATAGGGTCATCACATTCTGACCGACGCCTCGTGCCAAAAAGCGGATAAGGCGGAACCGAGGATCTTCTCGGTACAAAACATCGTCCTCTCTACCGCCAATGCTCTAATTTTATGAATCGATTGCCCAAAAGAACGTGTATTTTTAAGGGCGTGAGGAATAAGAATATTAAAATTATAAAACCTCACGGAAAAATCTGTCAAGGTTTGTGAAGAATTGATATGGGCTGCTGAAACAACTCTTTCAAGCGGGAAAGGGCTCCCCTTTTCAGCAGCCTGCCTCATTTTGCATATCTCTTCTTATAGGCTTCCTGAACCAGGGTTCCCTGAGTTTGATTTCGCCATTCCCTTGCGGGTTTCAGCTTCAGAATGTTCTCCAGCCTGTTTTGTTCCTTCAGGCGCTTATGGATCTCAAACCAGGCGCAAGGAGTATCCTTGCTCACTTCACATTTACCCTCTCGAGAAGTTCCCCCGCAGGGGCCGTTGAAGAGACTCTTGGCACATCTTGTAATAGGACATATTCCTCCTGTTTCTCCCAAAACGCACTCACGGCACGTCCTGCAATTCTCCTCAAACCATCCGATATCCCGGTCGACGCCGACGAAAAAGGTGTTCAAAGCGGGAAACACCGGCTTCTGAGGGTATCGGTCGGCAAGGAATTGAACCCCGGCTCCACAAGCCATGGACAACAAGGCATCATATTCTTTTACAATCTCATCCAGTTCCGAGAAAAAATCGGCATTGCACTGTCGCTCAATGGTGAACCCAGCCACCCGAGACGAGGCTCCCTCCTGCTTGAAGGCGTTCTGGAGTTCCTCATTTAAGAGTCCGACTTCCCTTTGACCGCCGGCCACGCAGATGGATGTACAACCCCCGCAACCCACATTCAGGACCTTCTTGAAGCTCTTGATCATTTTCTTGATCTCGTCAAAAGGTTTTCTTTCCCCAACAATCATTTTTCTTCCTCCGGCTATGCTATTTTCGTATGTGACATTCCCCACAGTACCGGGGACCCGTCTTCTTCTTTTCTTTCTCGTATTTTGTGTGACAGCCGATGCATTGATCGTGAAAGGCCTGTTCCAGATTGCGTCGGGATTTCGGACCATGACAGGCAGAGCAACGGATGCCCTTATTTCCTTCCTCGAGTTTACTTTCGTCCAGAACGTTTTTCCCGTTTTCGTAGATGTGATGGCAGTCCTTACAGGATAAGCCTGCCTCCACGTGACGATTGTGAGGAAAGCTCACCGGGGGTCTTGTTTTTTTTCCCGTGATGGCCGAAAGATCTAACACTATCTTATCCGGCTGTGCGTTGACAGGAGAGTTGCTTAAAATGAGGAGAGCAGCAAACGCGATCATCCAGAGGCTATAGCCGATCCATTTCATACCCTTTCTCCTTCGCGAATTTCCCTCCGTATTACAACCAGCTCTCCGACGAAACTTCATCCAGCTGAGGATAGACATCCTGGGACCTGAGGATGCTTCTGGCAAAAGCAATCATGCTTGGGATATGAATCCCAATGGGGCAATAACAACGGCCGCAAAGCACACAGTTTCTCCAGACAATGCCCTTCATTTCATTCAAAAGCTTCCGGTCTACCTTGCCGTTTTTTCTGTATAATTTGCCCAAGGAGTTGATCGCTTTATAAGAGGGCATGTATTGCGGATCCTTATGGTGCTCCATATATAAAAAACAGCTTTCGGCACAAAGACTGCAATGGGCGCAATAGGACAAGAATCGTTTCATTTTGCCCTTTTTCCGGGCGAGCATCCCCTGGATCTGTTTTGAGTCAACTGGTTTCAATTCCTGATGAGACATAGTGTTCTCCATGCCGCAAGATTCTTTCCGTTACCAGGCCCGGGCTCCCCTTGCGAAACTGTACTCACTTCCGATCAGGAAACGATAGAGGAAGAAAAAGAGCATGTGGCCGAGTTTCGTAAATGGGATCATGATGAGCATGGCCACTCCCGACAGAATGTGGATGGTCATCACCGTATGATAATCAAACCACTGATGGTATGCCAAGTACCCTGTCAGAAAAGGGGCTATTGCAATGAGCAGGACGAGATAGTCGTAGGCCGTCGTGATGGCTCGAACGCGGGAGAGGAATAATCGCCGGCCGAGGAAAAAAGCCGCACAGACTAAAACGAGCACGGTTGAGACGTCGGTGATCGATTCAGGCAAGCTCCAAAGGCTAAGGCCCCAGGATTGACCCAAGAGGATATTATGGCCGACCAGAAGAAGAGGCACCCCGATCAGAAAGACGTGGAAAACAGATGTCATGATTGTCATAAGGGAATCGGTTTCCCAGAGGGTTCCGTTAAGAGATGCCAGACAGGAAGTGACCCACTGTCCCGCTGTTTTCTTTTGTGACTTTATTTCCAGGGGAGGGTAAGCCCATTCTTTTTTCCTGGTCAGTCTGAAAAATTGGATAAAATGGAATATCAGCCCCAGAACAAATACAACAAAAGCAATCGATATCAACTGTCCCCGAATAAAATGGTTCATGAACTCTCCTTCTCTCTCTATCTCCCTATCACCTCATCACCCCATCTCACCATCGTTGTTTAAACCTGGGGCCTGGGTATTAACTTAGCCCGTTCCGCAATTTCTGGTACCTTGTGTTCCCATTCAATGGCCATTAGATGAACGCCATGAACCCCCTTCATCTCTTTCAACTCTTCGATTTGTTCAACGCAGATTTTGATCCCTTCGTCCGCAGCTTTTTTGGCATTTACAATTCGATCAATGATCTCATCGGGAATGATGATGCCAGAGACGTTCTTGGCCATATACCGAGCCATACCTCCTGATTTAAGAGGAGTGACTCCCGCCAGGATATGGACCTTTTCGGTCAGTCCCATGTCGTTTGCCTGTTTCATCCACTCTCGGAACATTTTCATATCGTAGATGCATTGGGTTTGAATGAAATCTGCACCCGCGACAACCTTTTTCGCCAAACGATGCACCCTGAATTCGAAAGGTTCGGCAAAGGGGTTGGCTGCAGCGCCGATGAATAACTGCGGGGCCTCATCAATGTCATCCCCGTTCAGAAATTTCTTGTTGTCCCTCATCCCTTTGACCATGCTGATCAGCTGGATGGAGTCGATGTCGAACACGCCTTTTGTCAAAGGGTGATTACCAAATTGTTGGTGGTCACCCGAAAGACAGAGCATATTTCGAATGCCATGAGCGTAGGCTCCCAGGATATCGCTCTGCATGGCGATGCGGTTACGATCGCGGCAGACCATCTGGTAGTTGGGTTCCAAACCTTCCTGGATGGCAATCAAGCCAGCCGCCCAGCTTGCCATTCGCACGACAGCGGTCTGGTTGTCTGTGATGTTCACCGCATCCGTGATCCCTTTTAGATAACTTGCTTTTTTCTTGATCGCCTCCACGTTGGCTCCCTGGGGTGGCCCGAGTTCACCGGTGAAGGCAAAATGTCCGGCTGCAAGGACCCTCTCGAGACGGCTTCCTGATTTCATAGGCACTTCCTCATTGAAAAGAAATAGAATTTTTGAATCAAAGGATTTCGGAATTTAAGGATTCATGAAGGCCATCCCTTTTCGCAATCCCTGAATTCCTAAACGACGAATACTAAAACTCAGTGATTACAGTTCCAACCATGAATCGGAGTAAAGCGTCTTGGCAATCAAGACCCTGGTGGTCTTCACATAATCGGCCTGTTCTTTACTTAGCTTCTTGAGATCAACTTCTTCTCCGTCCATGACTCGGAAGACGAGTTTTCTGAGATCCTCTCTTCCCCCCGAAGCAAATTTCTTG
>DATHCH010000046.1:0-10545 GCA_035319625.1 Thermodesulfobacteriota bacterium | reverse complement strand
CTTCGCCTTATACCCACTTAACCCTCTGCATAAAAGATTAATAATAATTCCCGAAAGCTCCTTGGGAGTCATGGATCCCCTCGGATCATACCAGAAATAGATGCCATTACACGTTCCAAACAGAATAAAGGTGATCACCTTCAACTCACCTTTCGACATCCGGCCGCCAAAGTAATCTGAAAGAACATCGCCTACAATGCGATGGTATTGCCTTTGTTGCTCGCCGATGACCTTAAAATATTCCGATGGGAGCAGGTGGCCTTCGTGAATCGTTGTTTTGGCTTCGGCAATGTTTTTTGTATAGAATTCGATGTGCCGGGAGATGACATATTGAATTTTTGCATAATTCTCCCGGATCTTCTCCAGTTCCTGCTTCAGACCTTTCAGCAGGAGACCCATGAAATTGGTACAAATGAAATAGAGCATCTCATTCTTGCTCGAAAAATAATGATAGATACCTCCTTTGCTCAACTTGGCTGCCGCCGAAATATCGTCCATACTCGTTTCCAAAAATCCCTTTTCGTTAAAAAGCCTGGCGGCGGCTTTGGCGATGCCGGTCACCTTGCGTAGCTCTTTGGGGGTGAATTGCTTCAGGTTTTTTCCCATGAAGACGTTCCGAAAAGCGCCGGAGAACAAAAAACCGACCGTTTGGTTCAAATCCGACCGGGTGGTCGAAAATTAACACAGGCATTCTTCCTTTGTCAAGAAAAAAGTTCAAAAAACTTCAAGGGAAAACGCTTATGTCTCTGGGGTAGGAATACGGCCAGGGGGACCTGAGAAACGACTCTAAGAAAAAAGCTGAGTTTAAAACAGGATAGATTATAGGAAGGGTTGAAGGGAGACCTTTACGGACCGTCCGAGAACGGAGGAATATGCATCCGTCAGTGAGTTATCCAAGTTTCAGTTCTAAGTTGATCATATCCCCCCCTCTTGTGAATCCCATCGCACGGTAGAATTTGAGCAAATCCCAATCGCTCCAATTCACCAAGGTATAAACAATCCTCACCCCAATCGCTTTGAAATTTTGGATAAATTCTTGACTAATTTTCTGGCAACGCCTCTGTGCTGGTAATCCGGATCGACTCCGACCGTGCTGATCCAACCCACGGTCTCCGGAACGCCAAACTCCCAACCGCTTACTTCACCTAAAATAAATCCGATGACCCTCCCTTCAAGTTCGGCGGCCAGACCCGACCTCGGATAGGGAGGGGTGGGAAACTTCATCTCCTTTCTCCAATAATCCCGCCTGGCTTGACCTAAGACCTTACGGTCAATCTCAACAATCGCGTCCAGATCGTTAACGGTCAGGGGTCGTATGTTCAGTTTGGCTAAAAAATCCTCTTCCATCGGCTCCCCCTCCCGCTTTATTGCGTCACGATTCAATCACAGCGATCACTGCCTCTGCCTCGACCTCTTGACCTGGGGCCACACAAATTTCCTTCACCGTTCCGGTGATCGGAGCCACAACAGGCATCTCCATTTTCATCGCCTCTAATACAGCCACCTGATCATCCTCTTGGATCTTGTCTCCCACCTTTACGGAAACCGAAACAATCTTACCGACCATTGGTACAGTCACTGGTGTCCCCATGACATTCTCCTCCTTCCACGATGCAAATTTTTATTTAAGACCCAACGCGTTTCTTGCAATGATCATCTTTTGAATGTTGGATGTCCCTTCCACAATCTGATAAGATTTGGCATCCCGATAAAACCTCTCTACAGGATACTCCGTTGAAAAACCATAAGATCCGAAAATCTTCACGGCTTGATTCGCCGCTTTAACAGCCACCTCTGCTGCATAATATTTTGCACAGGAAACCTCGATGGTGTTTCGCTGTCCAAGGTCCCTATTGCAAGCAGCCCGACAAACCAGGAGCCGGGCAGCTTGTTCTTCAACATACATTTCCGCAATCTGCTCCTGGATCATTTGAAAATTGGCAATGGGTTGGCCGAACTGCTCCCGTTCATTGGCATACCGGACAGAATGTTCGAGGCAGGCTCTGGCCACCCCAACGGCTCTTGATGCAGAGGAGAGTCGGGTGTTATCCAACATGGCCATACAGATTTTGAACCCATCTCCTTTTTGACCCACCAGGCTATCCTTCGTCACCTTCACCTCTTCGAAAACAATTTCCCCGGTTGGGGCGCAGAAAAGACCTAATTTCGAATCAATAGACTTTTGTGTGACGCCCGGGGCATGCATGTCCACGATGAAGGCTGACATGCCGCGATGCTTCGCGGCCTTGTCCGTATAGACATAAACGATACCGAGGTTGGCCACGGGAACCCCTGAAATCCACATTTTTGTCCCGTTCAGGACAAATCCTCCCTCCGTCTCTACTGCCGTCGACTTCATCGATGCCACATCCGAGCCGGTATTGGGTTCAGTGATTGCAAAACAGCCAAGCAGGTCGGCATTGATCAATTTGGGAATCCAGCGTTCCCGTTGCTCCTCCGTCCCAAAATTGAGAAGAACAGATTGGATCGAATTCATCTGAAGGTTGAAGGGAAGTCCCCACGACGGGGAAATTCTTGCAATCTCTTCTGTCATCACTGAAGCGGCAAGATAACCACTTTCATTTCCTCCATATTTCTCGGGGGCAATACATCCAAAGAAACCCAGTCTGGCCATTTCTTTTACAATTTCCCGACGAAAACGATGCTCCTTTTCATCTTCTTCCATGGTGGGTGCTATTTTCTTTTCGGCGAAATTCTTAGCCATTTCCCGCATGGCTTCTTGTTCTTCGTTTAACTTAAAGTCCATAAGATCTCCTACTGCGGGTTGGATTCTGCAATCTATAACAAAGGACTTCTCCTTTGTCAAGACATTTTTGCGTTATCATATAGTTAAAACTTATTGAAATTATTAATATTATGATTGAAATTATTTGGATTATGAATACCCGTAAAAAGCCAAAGGCATGGGAATCTTGACAATAATGAGCAAATGGGCAATAAGATTTGAGTGAGAACAATGGGTTTAGATGTTGGTACTCAAGCCATTGGAGTAGCGATCAGCGATGAGTTGGGAATAACCGCTCAAGGTCTCAAAACCCTCAGAAGAAAATCGATGGAAGACGATTTAAAAGAAATCGCCACGATCATCGGCCAATTCGAAATTGAGAAAATTGTGGTCGGGCTTCCTAAAAACATGAACGGGACTTTGGGGAAGCAGGCAGAGATGGTCCTTAGGTGGACGAAGGTCCTCATGGATAAAATTCAAGTTCCGGTGGTCACTTGGGATGAACGGCTTTCAACCGTTGGAGCCTCCAAGGTTTTATTGGAAGCCGATGTCTCGAGAGGAAAAAGGAAGAAGGTCATCGATAAACTGGCCGCCGTCATCATTCTCCAAGGATACTTAGACCGAAGCAGGAGCACAAACCATGGACCCTTCTTCCAGGAGTAAATGCTTCCTCCTCTCGGCGGGGCTTCTCTTTCTCTTTTTTGTTCTCGTTCTCTGCTGGCTTCTTGGCATCCCCCCCTCTAAAACGCCATCTACGAAAGTAATCTTCCTAAAAAAGGGAACGCCTCTCAAAAAGGTTTCGGAGGTACTCGAACAAGCAGGGATCATCAAGGATAGACGTTTTTTCGTTTTCCTTACCACGATTCTCGGGGGAAAAACCAAGGTCAAGGCAGGAGAATATGAATTCCATACTCGAATGCTCCCCCTCCAGGTATTGGATGCTTTGGTCAAGGGGCAGGTGAAGCGTCACCTGGTCACCATTCCTGAGGGTTATACCCTTTCTCAAATCGCCCAATTGTTGGAAGATTCGAATATTATGGAAGGAAAAGAATTCCTCCAAAAAGCAACTTCCCTTACTTTCATTAACGCTCTTGGCCTCTCTCAACTCGCTGGGCCTACCTTGGAAGGCTACCTCTTCCCTGACAGCTATCACCTGGTCAGGGAAATGGACCCGGAGGAAGTGATTCAGATGATGGTTCGTCAATTTAAGAAAGTCTTCGGACCCGACCTTTCCAATCGGGCATCGGAATTGGGAATTTCGGAGAGGGAAGCCGTCATCTTGGCCTCCATCATCGAAAAAGAAACACCGCTTCCAGAGGAGAAACCTCTTATCTCTGCTGTTTTTCACAATCGTCTAAAAAAGAAGATCCCCCTTCAAAGTGATCCCACCGTGATCTATGGAATTAAGAATTTCAATGGGAATCTGACAAGAGAAGACCTGGCGAGACCCACTCCGTATAACACGTATCGTATTGCCGGACTTCCTCCCACCCCCATCTGTAACCCTGGCAAAGATTCCCTTCTGGCTGCCGTCAACCCTGCCCCTGTTTCCTACCTTTATTTCGTTTCCAGGAATGATGGGTCTCACTATTTTTCTTTCGACCTCGAAGAACATAATCGAGCCGTTTGGAAATACCAAAAATATCCGACAAAAAATAACTTGACAAGACAATGAAGGCTCATTTATCTTTATTCGTCGACCATCAAAGAAAAAATTTCTTCACCCTCCTTCTCTCCCATATGCCCTGTCTGCCCGCCAGCAGGGGAAGGAGTGGAGGTGAGGGTAAAAGGGAGGTTTGTAATGAAGAGAGACGTAGCGGTTATTGGCGTGGGCCAGAGCAGCTTCGTGAGAGGTTACGAAGGGTCGATCCGGGAGTTGGCCTTTGAGGCCTTCAGAGAAGCGATGCAAGATGCGGGCATCACCCAGAAAGATGTGGATGCTTCTGTCTTCTGTTCGGCCCCTGAATATGACAAACAACGCTCCCCTGCGGGTGTCCTCGCAGAATACCTGGGTCTCGTTCCTCAGCCGACGTTTTACGTAGAGTCCGTCTGCTCTTCGAGTAGCACCGGTGTCAAGGTGGGCTACAGCATGATTAAGTCAGGCCTCCATGACGTTGTCGTGGTCCTCGGGTTCCAGAAGATGTCCGAGATCACGTCTGCGGAATCCCAGGAGAGAATGGGCCGGGGCGCTGACATCCAGTGGGAGGCACCCTTCGGAACCATGATGCCTGCGTATTACGCCCTCTATGCACAGGCCTATATGGCCAAGCATGGTTTAACCCACGATGACCTGATGAGTGTTCGGCTCAAGTCATCCACCTACGGCGTGATCAACGAGAGGGCCGTCTACAGAAAAGCGGTGAAACCGGAAGACTTTAAACAGGGTGACCCAGAAGCAAAATTAGCAGGCCCCGTGGCTTGGCCGCTCCGGGTGGGTGACTGCTGCGCCAATGCGGACGGAAGCTCCTGTATCATTCTGGCTGATGCAAAAAAAGCGAAGGCCCTTTCCAAGAAACCCGTTTGGATTTTAGGCATCGGGGCGGCGTCAGAGGCGGTCAATATGGCGGCGAGGCCCGATTTTACCAAAGGCCTGAGCGTTGGCTATGGAGCAGCCGCCGAGGCATACAGCATGGCTGGAATTACTTCAAAAGATGTCAAAGTGGCCGAGGTGCATGACTGCTTCACCATTGCGGAGATTATGGCGTATGAGGGCCTCGGGTTTGCGCCGATAGGTGAAGGAAAACAGCTCATTCGTGAGAAGGCGACGTATAAAGACGGAAAAATTCCTGTGAACGTCGATGGCGGCCTTCTCTCAAAAGGCCACCCCATTGGTGCAACAGGTGGTTCCCAGATCCGCACGATCGTTTTACAGCTTCGCGGGGAGGCAGGTCCCATGCAGGTACCCAGTGGGCCGGACATCGGTCTTGTTCACAACATTGGCGGCGTGGGACTTTACGGAAATGTGACGATATTCGGGAGGTAACTATGGGTTTTGAGAAATTTGGAAGAAAAAGTTTTACAGCCGTGACCAAGACGGCAAAGTTTGTTGATCTCCTGGCCGAAGGGAAGGTTGAAGGGACCGTTTGTAAGGATTGTGGTGCAAGATTTTTCCCTCCAAGGGCCGACTGCGCCAAATGTTTCTCAAAGAGCATGGACTGGTTCGAGATGCCCAAGAAAGGCAAACTGGAGACATTTACCACCGCCTATTATGCGCCATTTGGATTCGAGGCGGACCCTCCCTACACCATGGGTGTGGTGGACTTTGGTGGCGGCCTGAAGTTGTTCGCCCGGTTGGCAAAGGAGATAAAGCCTGAAGAGGTAAAGGTGGGCATGGACGTGATCATCAGGCCCTTCAAGTACGACGACAATCAGCTTTCCTTCGAGATTGCCAAAGGCTAATTCGAAAAAACTTTACTGTCGATACATCTCCTTCGCAGCCAGATTTTCAGGATTCACCTCTGTTGTTGAGAGATCGACAATCCACGTCCTGGTCAACGGAGGACCCGCCCCTTCCCTTGAATATTGCGTGACCCGATACGTATTCTTTCCAATTTCCTTTGCTTCATACTTCCATTTTAGATTTGGGAAAGATCGTGCTTTCTCTTCGATCATTCTCATTTCGACAGACCTCCTCCTGCCGGTCGCGGGATCCGTCAGAGTGGCATGATTCTTCACCAGGTCCACAGCCTGATTGGCCCGGGCCTGCGATTGACTCGAACCTCTCCTGACCGTGCTCGCCTTCTTTGGGACGGAAATGAGACTTCCTTCCTTAATCCTTATTTCCAAATTATTTCCGTCCGCGGCTAAATAACCTCTCTCTCCCGAATCAAATTTTACCTGATAGAAGTTCATCGTTCCCAAACGATTTTGGACCACCTTCTCAATGATGAAACCTTCTTTCTCTCTCTTTACTCTAATCTTTTTCCCCAGATCATCCGGGGATTCGTAGAACTCCGCAGGGTTGATGGTTGGGGCGGTCATCAGCCGTCTGCCGACGTTTTGTTCCATCTTGGCAAGCTTCTCCTTTTCATATTGCTCGATGACCTTGGAAGGAATCTCTTTCGAATCCTCTTTAGTGGAAGCCCCTTCCTCACTCTTCGCCAGCAGGAAAAAAGAATCTTTAGGAGAATGTTGACCGAAGCACGGGTGGGTTTGAACAAAGAAGAGATGGAAGAAAACCAGAGATATTACCGAGAAAGGCAAGCGAACATTCATGGGCCGACCCTCCTGTAAAACAATCACATGCAAATAGGATGCCCTTTTCCAAAAGTCGCAACCCATTGAATTTGCTAAACTCGTGGTAAGAAATACTTCAAGGGAGCATGATCCGAAACATATCTTTTGTCCAATTTTGTCAAAATCCTATTCCTTGCAGGACGCACGAAAAAACGAGGAAACTCTCGCCCTATTGGAAGGGATTCAAACGCAGCGCGATGGCGGACCGTTTCTTAAGTGGTACCCTCCGACCCAAAACCAACGCTGTTAGGGTTTTCTTGATCCCCTTTTACTAATGTTCATAATCTAAACAGCGCCACTCACACGCTTTGTACCACCTCTGACAGAATGGATCCTTGGATCTATAATCGAAGTCATCCGGCTCCGGGGTATTTAGTTTTATCCAACCGTCTTGAGGTTCAAATTGACCGATATTATATTCACCTATAGTTTCAAAACCTGGATGAGTGGTAGCACACCCAACCATTAGAGCCAACGATATTATTAACAAAAATGTTCTCATACAACAGCCTCCTTCCTTTATTTCCTACGCTGTTATACACCGCTGTCCTCTGAAAGAATACGCCGCTTTTTTACTTTCCGCACACTTTTTAATTATACCCCGCCTAAAACCCAGTCGATGTCAATAATCCCGATACGCCGATTCAAATCCTTTTCAATGTCAGCGGGAAGAGGCTTCATTGGTTCAGATGACTGATCAAATTCTAATGGAAACCGAAGTGTCTTCCGTACATTCCCCTCACGGTCCAAGATGTTCAGTTCAAGAACGAAATCATTCAACTCATAAAAGCTCTGGGTGTAGACAGCAAAATGCCCGGTGAATTGTTTCTCCATTCCCTTTTTCAGGAAGATCAAACTCGGCTTGTGATAACTTTCCCCGTTTTGCTCAACGCGGCAGACGACCTGATGCATGTGACCCTCCGGATCAGTGACGGAGAGATAAATCTTCCAGATGTCTCCTTGCCGGATTTTTTCCGGTGCATAGGAGAAATGGACGATAAGTTCCCCTTCTGCTCCGGCACGGCTAATCGTCATTAAGCCATTGAAAATAAAAAAGAGGTTTAGAACAATAAAGACTTTCATAAACAGCTTCATCACCCAACTCTCCTTCACCGATTTTGCTCTTTGATGCAAACCTCCTGCCATTCCAGATGCAGCCGATACACTCCATCCAAGCGCCTAACAATTTTAATAATATTGCGGCTGCTACAAAAAGTCAATTACTGGTAGGAGAAAGAAATCCTCCTTTTTCCAAATCCCGCTGATCAAGAAAGCCATGTTAAAGCTTTCACCTACTAATCTCTGTTCCGGATTGTTTGAAGAGGTGATTATTACTGATGGAAAGCAAGCATGAGTCAAAAAACCAATAATCAAATCCGTTATCTGTGAAGGGAAAACCTCACAGTCTAAGGACACGCCCAGCTCCAACTGAGCCTGTATTATTGCCGTTCTCGACAACCTGGGTGCCATTCACAAACACATGCAGAATGCCATTCGGCTTGTCAGCAGGCTTGCCATCCAGCGGAGGGGTCTCGGAGACGGTCTCGGGATTGAATATCACAATGTCAGCAGCCTTGCCAGGTTCCAAAATGCCCCTGTCCGTAATTCCAAAGCGCTTTGCGCTGGCAGATGTCATTCGCTGAATGGCCTTTTCAATACTGAAGAGCTTCCTTTCACGTACATAGTGGCCGAGTATTTTAGGGAACGTCCCCAGTGCTGCAGGGTTAGGATAACCTCTACTCTTGGTCACCGCATCCGTTTCAAAAAGGCATAGATTATTAGACAAGACATCCTCAAGTATCTGTTCGGAATTGACCCCATGATAAAGGATCGAGGCAGCGCCCTTGCTTGCTTCACTCAAGGTTAGCACGATGTTGAATGGAGATGTATTTCTCTTTCGTGCGATCTCAGGGATAGTTAGACCGCTTAGTTCCTCCCATCCTTCTATTGCTGCATCTATCAGCTGAAAGTCTTCATAAGATGTGCCGAGCGCTTTAAAACCTATATCTTCCATATATTGATATTTCATACGGGCCCATCTGCTTCTGAAGCTCCCTGGCATTGCTTCAATAAATCGGGGGGTCAGGAACACATCTATAGTTGTATTACCGTATGTAAACGGAAAGGCATCGACCATGAGATCTATCCCTTCTCGATGGGCATCATCAATCATCCTTATGTAGTTTTCCGCTGTTGGCCACGTCTTGCGTCCATCGAACGTAACATGGGACACTTGTAGCTTCAGACTCGTTCGACGGGCGATGTTCAGCATTTCTTTGAGCGCTCTTATATTATGTGGCTTGGAGAAAATTGTCACAGGATATAAAGGCGATATTTTTGCATAAGCCTTCAAATGTACTGTCACCAGCTTGTCGCTGGCTTTTGCAGTGCGGCAGAAGGCTTTGATTTCTTCAGTCGGTGAGTACATACCGGGTGAATAACCAAGACCAAAGCTCAGTCCACATGCCCCCTGATCGAGGGCGTTATGTACTTCACTAAGACAAGTCATCAGTTCTTTTGAGTTCATAGGCGCAGAAGGGGTATTAGCTACTGAGTTTCTGATAGCGCCATGACCTACCAATTGAGCCACGTTGACAACCGGGTGAAGATGTTCAATTTCATCGAGAAATTGACCCATAGAACGCCATGCGTAATTGATTGGTTCCTCATGGCAGATGCTGGCAACATTGTGCCATTGGAAGGATTGCAATTTGTCATGGTTGACAGGTGCTGGAGATATGCCGCAATTCCCAGCCACTATTGTTGTTATGCCTTGTTCAAGTAAGCACTTCAAAAGTTTTGGATGATTAGCAGATGGAAGTACCCAATCCGCATGAGAATGCATATCAATGAAGCCGGGGGCAATGGCGCAATTACTGGCATCGATGATCGTGTCAGCAGGAGGAAGTGCTTGGTTCTCTTTCAAGACGGCCTCGATCTGCTCATCCTTGATAAATACATGCCCGACGAATGGCCGATTTCCAAGACCATCTATTATTTTGCCATTGCTTAAGATTGTCGTTCCCATTCCAAATTTCCTTTATACTCGTAGGCTCTATCTACACTTTAGGCTGGAAGCTCATCCACATACGGCGCTCAAGAAGGTTTGAGGTTAGGTTGTGAGGTTGATTAGAGACAAAGAGGAACTAATAATCACAAAATACTCTTAAATTGGTTGGTCGTCAAGGGAAAAATCTCGTGGCAATCTGACTCGTACTGCTGATTTTCGGTTGAAATGCAGCATAGAAGAGTAGAAATCGAAAAACAAGATTTTAGGAAGAAGTCCTCGGTGAGGACTTGTGACAGCGATCGTGCTTTGGGGGGATAGCTTGAGACTGCCAAGGATAAATTTAGAGTGACAAGACAGGAATCAGTGGAAAGCGGGTCGTTCCTACACGGCGCAGGGAACCGAGCGGCCGGGGAGAAGTTCCACACGGTATTTCCTGACGGGGGGGTTCTCGGACAACAGGAGTTCTCTGATTTCCGAGAGGGGCAGAATCTCCAAATCCATGCCTCGAACCGCTTCACAGATTTCCACGAAATATTTACTCCAGATTCCGCCT
>DATHCH010000045.1:0-12357 GCA_035319625.1 Thermodesulfobacteriota bacterium | reverse complement strand
CCTAATTTGATTTTTTCCTTAGGATCGTATCTGATCTCAGACCCCATATAAACTCTTCCGATGGTGCAACTGCATGTCAAAATCATTAAGAGCGGTATTAAGATCAGAATCTTACTGCAATTCATCTGTCCCTTTATGGAAACCATAGTATTTTACCTTTTCATTTTCATCGAGAAAGATGACTAAATGATCTGACTTCACCTTCGCGTCGACAAAGTTGAATAAGACCAGGACGATGGCCCGAATATTGCCCCGGTTATACTGGTAGGAAAGAATATTGGCAAAAGGATAGTTGGTGAGTGGTTCCCTCGTCACATCCAGCTCCCGAAGGATCTCATTAAAAACAGTGGGGCTGATATAATTCTGTGGAGGTCCAAACCAACTAATGATTTCCGCCTTGGTCGTCACCCCTGGCCTAATCTCCTTAACTTTTTCTTCGGAAATTTTTGGGCCTTCGTAATAGTGGCCAATAACGCAGCTTGTAAGAAGGAAACCGAAACAGAAGATCCCAATTATTTTAGAGAAAGTTCGCAAAATCCTCTTCATGAGTTCACTCCTTTGAGAGAAAGACCGAACTTAGCATTTCGAAGAATAAAGTATCCTTGACATTCAAACCATCCTGAAGTGAGTTGGTGTAAAAAATTCATATTCTTACCTCAAACCGAACGATAAAGATTGTTTACAGAGCGAAGTGAAACGGAATTACGGATACAATTGTTTTATCCACCAACGATTCAACCATTACGGTAAATTTACGCCTTTTCAATAATCTTGTCAAATCTCAGTTACAAGAAATTATCCACGCACCTCCCTTCTCAATTCCTGACCCCACCACGAAACTCTATCTTTAATCCCACCCCATCCCACCCAGGCATCGAGTCGAATCATCTCCGGTCCCTCTAATTCCTTGATTTTCTATCTTTGGGGGAAACGGTCTGCTGCTTCATGGGAATATGGAGTATGGTATTTACATTGAAGGCTGGTTCACCACGGGAAATACCTGTTTAATTTAAAGGGATTAAAGAAGGATAAGTGCAGGTCCCGGACTCTCCTTAATACGGTTTATACGCAGTGATCGGGATTTTTAGCTGGATGAGGAAGGGATGGGTGGAGTGGTTGTTTAATTCTTCCTAAAATCCTCATTTTAACAAACCATCTAAGCACTTTAGATTTCAAGTGCAAATCTTCAAAAAGATAATTCTTACAATCTCATTTAGGAAAGTGAGAGGTCTAAATAGAGAGGTCTTAGAGTTGCGAGCACGGTCTGCGTGTCGCCTTTCGTATAGAAGGCGACATTTCTTTGATTAATAAAAAATTGATTTGCCCTGATCAGGAATAAAATCCAGTAAACCTGAGCGTCCTCACTCCATAGAATGAACAAATCTTAATCTTTTTCTAACCTTTCTTTAACCTTGGTTTGCTTAAGATTTGCCTACGAAGGACAGGGAGCTGAAAAAGGCGGCTTTAAAAAATCTTTATTTTACTTTAATTCATTCTTAATTCTTTCCTTCTATAATGGCTTTGAAGAATATTGGGGGTGAGAAGGGGAGATTTTGGTCGATGAGGGGCCAAAATGAAATGTTGTGGATGCGACGGGTCCATGATTTATCAAAGATTTTACAGTGAAGAAGAATGCATAAGATAGCTTAGGTCATTTGGGGGATAGGCGATTTCGTATGATTGCGAAGACATTGATCACGGGAGGTTCCGGTTTTGTGGGTTCTGCTGTGGTGCGTCAGCTGATTGCCGCCGGTCACAGCGTACGGGCTTTGGTCAGGTCAAACAGTGATCGCCGCAACCTCATGGGTTTACCTGTGGAGATTGTCACTGGAGACCTAAGAGACCGTAGCTCCTTGGATCACGCCTTGGCCGGTTGTTCCAGCCTCTTTCATGTAGCTGCTGTCTACAAGTTGTGGGTACCTCGCCAAGAAGAAATCTACGAAACGAATGTAACCGGTACACGAAACATCATGCTGGCCGCAGCCAATGCCGGTGTGACACGGATCATTTACACCAGTAGTGTGGCAACCCTGGGCCTAGCCCCTGACGGGAGTCCCGCGGATGAAAACACGCCAGCCTCTGTAAGCGACATGATTGGCCACTACAAACGCTCCAAGTTTCTTGCAGAAGCCGAGGTGAAGGGTCTTGCAGATAAGGAGGGACTGCCGGTGGTCATTGTCAATCCTTCGACGCCGGTGGGCCCCCGGGACATTAAACCTACCCCGACCGGTCGTTTGATTCTGGATGCAGTTTCGGGCCGGATTCCTGCCTATGTTGATACCGGTCTCAACCTCGTTCATGTAGACGATGTGGCTGTTGGACACCTCCTTGCCTTCGAACGCAGGAAAATTGGAGAGCGCTATATTTTAGGGGCCCGGAACATGACGCTGGAAGAGATTCTTACTGAACTTGCAATCATCACCGGCGGGCGACCCCAGAGGCTTTGCTTGCCCCACAACTGGGTGCTTCCGATCGCTTATCTATCAGAGTCCTGGTCACACCTGACTCACGATGACGAACCACGGGTTACCGTCACCGGCGTTCGGTTAGCCAAGAAACGAATGTTCTTTTCCACGGACAAGGCAAGATGTCTCCTGGGTTTTAATCCGCAGCCGATAGAGAAGGCATTGCGGGAGGCCGTGGATTGGTTTAAGGAAAACGGGTACATCCAATAATGCTTCTCGCTTTTTTCTTTCAACTTAGACTAGAATGGCAATTTTTTAAGTATATGTTCAGTCTTTTGATGATAATCCCAAGCACCATATATGGTGCTTTCCTGTGACCTTCAACCTGGAGTCGTGCAGAAGAGAGAAACAATTGAAGGCGAAGCGGGGGACTTTTACAGGGTTGACCACTTCACATGAAGGAAAATTACGTCAAACGGACCAGATGTTTTTAAGGCCGTTTTCGGTCCCGGTCCACTCCAGGGTCCACTTCAGGGTTGGATCAGGATAGAGGCCATGCTAACCTTCTACGAAAGGGACCGACTTCACTAATCCAACTTTTTCGGGGGACCCTCAAAAAAAATAGACCATGGAATCGCTCCTCTTGCTCCTTGAACGCGTCTGTCTGATCCCTGTGATTGGGGGCTCGATTTATGCGTTTCTTTGTTTGATTACGGTCTTACACTTCCGTAAGCAACCTCGCACATCGTCCCAACGCTCTTTTTCTGAATGGCCTCCGGTTACGATCTTGAAGCCGGTCTTCGGCGTTGAAAAGAATCTCAAGGAGAGTCTGCGGAGTGCCTGCGTCCAGGATTACCCGGAGTACCAGGTTGTTTTTGCAGTTCAGGATCCGCAGGACCCGGTTGTTTCACTTCTTGAAGAAATTGAGGAAGAGTTCGGCTCTGAACGGGTGTCAATAGCCATTGAAAATAGACAGGCGGGCCCGAATAGAAAGATCAACAACCTTCTCGGTGCCCTTCCCCACGCCCGTTATGATATCCTTGTCATAAACGACAGCGACGTCCGACTCAAACCGGACTACCTGAAGACGATTGTTCCCCCTTTGCTTGATTCCGGAGTGGGGTGCGCCTGCACACTTTACAGGGCAACGTGCGGGGATCGGTGGTTTGAGAAGCTGGAACTGCTCACGCTCAATGCCGATTTCATACCCAGCTTGATCTTTGCCCATGTCACGAGTGCCTCTAAATTTTGTCTCGGTTCTTCGCTTGCTATTACGCGGACGTCTCTCGAAAAGATAGGCGGCCTGGAAGCTTTTGTGCATTATCTCCCAGAGGATTATGAAATCGGGCGGCGCCTATGGGCCTCTGGGCAAAGGGTTTTCCTTGTCCATTATTTTGCCGATATTGTCATCAATCTTAAGAGTTTCTCGGAGTGGTGGATTCACCAATGCTATTGGGATCAGATGACCCGTGCCGCCAGGCCTGTCGGTTTTTTTGCCACTTTGGTAACGCGATCCGTCCCTTTTGCGCTCTTTTTCGCAGCTTTTCGCTTGGGGGATACTTTGGGATGGGCGGTTCTGGGTGCAACGTTCGTTATCCGGCTGGCAACCGCCGGAGTCATCATGGGATGGGGGATAGGGGGTAGGGAAGGTATAAGAAGCCTTGTTTTTCTCCCCTTGAGGGATGTGGTAGCCTTGGTGTCGTGGTTTCTGGCCTTCGTCAAGAAGACGGTCATCTGGCGGGGGACAGAGCTTACCCTTACCCGTAAAGGGCAGGTTGCGATCAGGGAGCAAAGATCTTGAAGAGGCTGATCGTTACCGGTGATGGAAGTGGATCAAGTGAAAAAGGAAAAAGAATTTGCGAATGGGAGGCGAAATAGATAATGAGTGGAGGTTGAGATTTGTTTGTTAAAATATGATAATATTACAAATTTGATTGAGGTTAAGGGAATCGAGCAATAAGGATGAAGACACTGCTTCTCAACCCTCCTTCTTTCGAGAAATTTGACGGTGGAGCCGGTTCGCGCTACCCGGCAAGGCGCGAAATTCATTCCTTCTGGTATCCGACTTGGCTTGCCTATCCCGCCGGTATGATTAGCAATAGCCGGCTTCTCGACGCTCCCTCTCACGGGGTTGACCCGGAAGAGACCATTCACATTGCCGCCGATTACGAATTTGTGGTTATTTTCACTTCCACCGCCGGATTTAGAAATGATGTCCGTCTGGCAGAGAATATAAAGATAGCCAGGCCCGGCATCAAGGTCGCCTTCGTTGGTCCCCACGTCACGGTCCTCCCGGAAGAGAGTCTTAACGCTTCTCCGGCAATCGATTTCGTCGTAAGAAATGAATTTGACTATGCGGTTACCGAATTTGCCTCGGGGAGAAACCTCGAAGAAATAGCCGGCATTAGCTTTCGAAAAAATGGTCAAGTGTATCACAACTTGAGCCGACCCTTGCTTGAAGATCTCGACAGCCTGCCGTTTGTTGTCGAGATTTTTAAGCGCGACCTCGACATCAACCGGTATAACATCCCTTTTTTGCATCATCCCTATCTCTCCTTTTACACTTCCCGGGGGTGCCCGGCCCTCTGCACATTTTGCCTCTGGCCTCAAACCATGTGCAGTCACCGCTGGCGGACGCGCAGTAGTGACAACGTGGTTGCCGAAGTCAGGCGAGCACGGGAACTGTTTCCCCAGGTCAAAGAGATCTTTTTTGATGATGACACCTTTACGATTGGCAAATCACGGGTCCTTGATCTCTGTGGGAAACTGAAACCTCTCAAACTAACCTGGTCCTGCAATGCAAGGGTTACAACCGACTTTGAAACCCTTAAGGCGATGAAGGAGGCGGGTTGCCGGCTTCTTATCGTTGGTTTTGAATCCGGAGACGCGGCGATACTGAAAAACATAAGGAAGGGGGCAACCATCGAGCAGGCGCTCTCTTTCATGAAAAATTGCAGACGCCTCGGGTTTAAGGTCCATGGAGACTTCCAAATGGGTCTCCCGGGCGAAACCTCGGAGACGATCGAGAAAACGATCCGCTTTGCCATCAAGCTGGACCCGGAGACAATTCAAGTGTCCATGTCACACCCTTATCCCGGAACCGAGCTTTTTCAATACTTAAGGGATCAAGGGTATTTTATTTCCGAAAACATGACAGACGAACAAGGGCATCAGCTGCCCAACTTCCAATATCCGGGCCTGAGTAGAGAGGAGATTTTGAAATCCGTCGAAGACTTTTATGCTCGTTATTATTTCCGACCCAAGATCGTCTTGCGGATTGTGGGCCGGGCCTTATTTTCTGGAAATGACCGCCGACGACTCTACAAAGAGGGAAGGGAATTTTTGAGGCTTCGATCCAAGAGAAGATATTTTATTCGTTCCGGGAGGCCCAGTGGATAAGACGATACATTGGTCCGAATTTCCCAACAGACGAATTGTAATGAGGAGGGTAATTCGAAAGTTTTATGATGAAAGATAGTGATACCCTGCAATATTGGTTATCAGGAGACCCCCAGTGAAGAAGACTCTTGCCGTGTTAATTCCGGCTGTCATTGCCCAAGGGGCTGGGAATATTTTTTTGAGTATGAGGATGAAGGAGGTTGGAAACAGCGGTTGGTTCGATCTTCTTCCCCGGGCCGTTGAAAGTCCAATGCTTTGGCTTGGGACTGTTCTCCTGATCGTTTCCTTCATCCTTTTTGCCTCCGCCCTTTCCTGGGCGGATCTGAGCTTCGTTATTCCAGCGGTATCCATCGAAGTGGCGGTCAACGTCATATTGGCCAACTATTTCTTGCATGAAGTCATCTCGCTAACGAGGTGGGCTGGAGTGCTCTTCATCTCTCTGGGTGTCATCCTGGTGATGCGGTCCGAGAGTCAAAAGACACGCCGAATAAAGGAACATCTTTAAAGGTATCGGAAACGATGAAAACTGCTGTTCTGATTGCGATGATTGTTTTGGCCGATTCTTCCGGAGACGTGCTCCTCACTAGAGGAATGAAACAGGTGGGTGAGATCTCGACCATCCACCCGAGAACTCTTCTAAACATCGCACGAAAGGTCATTACGAATCGAAACTTCCTTTTCGGTTTGTTCTTTTTGGCTGTGACTTTTTTCTCTTTTCTGATTGTCCTTTCCTGGGCCGACCTGAGCCTTGTTTTTCCCGCAAAATCGCTGGTCTATGTCGCCAGCACTCTCGGAGCGAAGTTCATCCTCGGGGAAACCGTGAGCCTCCAGCGTTGGGCCGGAATCTCCCTGGTCTGCTTCGGGGTCTTCCTGATTTCTCTCCCCTGATCCGTCGTCTCACAAGACCTTGGATGGTACTCATCCGGTAGCATGGATGAAACCAGGGTTTTCAAAAATCAAAGGTTCAGAAACTTATTCAGACCATTTTGTTATTGGCGCAGGATTTCTCGGGAAGATATCTTCTCCTCTTTCCAAGTCAACAAAAGACGCGATCACCTCAAAATCAGTATCTAAATGCAGAACTTTAGCCATCTTATAGGAAGCAGCCGCGATCAGGAGGTCCGTGGTCGCTACAGTCCTGCCTTTTCTGTCCAACAAGGATCCCCATTTCGAGCCCTTTCTATCACTGCACCATCAAGGGGGATTTGCGGTAGAAACATAAGAGAATCGCACAGAGAACCAAAGTCTTTCTCGTTCTTTGCCTCTCTCAATATCTCAACGACAACAATCCCGCAAGAAACCGCTTCCTCCTTTTGAAGGATCTCTCTTTTAAAAATAGGGGCAGCCACCATTACTGTTGACCAAGCTGAATAAGAAGGCTGGATGAAAAGTGAATATTTCTGCTATCCATCATCTGTTTCCGATACTCCAAAAAAGCCACGATCTGATTTTCATATATTCACCTGGGATACCTGATTTCTACCAGTAATCCTCAACGCCAGGTAATGGCACAGACTGAGGACTTGTAGGTGTAACAGGTAATACAAAAGTTGGTTTCAGCTGCCCGTTAGTTCGTAAATGACTTGTCTTGACGGATGATAAACTCGATCAAGGCGTCATCCTGTTTTCTCAGGGAGTTTTCTTTAAATTTCCGCTATCCGCCAATAGACGACGGTGAGAATAACCTTATCTCTCGTAACACCCTCGCCTCCATCATTTTACCTCGTCAGAAGATAGATATTTTCCGCTGAATACTGGGAGAAACCTTTCGTCCGATATCATAGCAAATAGGCTGATAAGCCCATGCATTGGACAAGAGGAACGAGGATTATGGGTTGAAATCCGTATCCGGTTGGACTGCCTACTTGAAATCGAAATCGGATAGTCCGTGATTGAGGGTAGGTTATTTTAACACTTTCACCCCGAAACATGCACATTGAGAATCCTATTGCAGTGGTGAAGATTATTCTTGTAAATCTTCATTAAGTGTGGCATAAATGGTTTATATCGCTCTAACGAACACCCTCTTTGATGGAGTGATATCTATAGGAGGTCGAAATGCCGAGAAGAGGATCGAAGCCGCCATATAAACCAAAGGTAGAATATAAATACACCATAAAGGACATTGCGGACCTTGCTGGGATGACCCGGAACGCTTTAGGTGTAGCAAAAGTTCATGGAAAGATCGACCCTGGAGATTTCAAGAGTGTCGTAAGCTTCCTGACCAGGAGAATTATAGACAATCGTCTTACAGGGGAGCTCTTTACCCCCGTAGCGCGGGCAGGAAGTAGAGTGAAAGAGGGCAAGAGCAGAGCTAATATCTCCAGGAAGAGAATCAAAAAGACAGCTCGTCGCAAATAGAGAGTCGTTCCTGAAATCATCAAGCCATGAAAACATATCGCTATACCAGATTTCAAGTGATAATCCTTAGAAGATAATTTTCACAAGCCCATTTTGGCATTGACAATGGATTCGCCTTTAGTATAATAAACTTAATTGTCCCAATACTCTCCCTTCCAAAAGGAGTGGTGGATGGAGGAAGACCTTTAAAATTTTTCCTTACTTAAAATAGAATTTTCCTCTTGAAAGTTAGTTCCTTCTGTAGCTGAAAATTCCCCTCTGATTTAGATTTTTAAAGGCCTCCCAGAAAAGAAAATCCAAAACAAATAAATATAACTCCGATAAAGCTAAACCTTTCTTGAGGGCGGTGGATAGGGAGATGGGAAGGAAAGCAAATGGCTGAGGAAATTTTGAATATACCCGTCTTGATCCACACTAAGAAACCGTGCCCAAAAAGCTCTGTTTCTTATACCCCTACAGGGTTGAGACGAGTTTTCTTAAAAAGGAGGTAAGTAGAGATGCAAAGAAAGAAGATTATTTATCTGTTTCTGTTGGTTTCTTTTATTTTCGTTTTCTCTTCATGCCACCCCCGTCATGTTTCAGACATTAAACCTAACATGACGAAAGAAGAAGTGGCCTCCTTGTGGGGAAGAACAAACCTGGTCACGTATAGGACTGTTAATGGGAAAGCTGTTGAAACTTGGGAATACCGTTTTTCAAACACCGATTCGATCTGTTGGGTTACTTTTTCTCAAGATCGAGTAGTGGCTACCCAATGTCGCCCTCTGCGGGGTGGAACGTACTGGAGTTATTCTCAGCCGGAGCAGAGCAAACCCGGACCCCTTCCAACAGGACAGAATTTGGTTCGTGAAGGTTCTTTTGCAATGAAGCTGGCTGAGGCGCTAAAGATAGGACCGGCTAAGAGCGAGGCGGAAGCCGAGAGCAGACTGGCCCAAATAGGAATCGCACCCCGTAACGGATGGATTGCTGATTATCCAGTGACACCAGATATCATAGGTGAACTGCAAAATGCTATTGGCGCAGCAGCGGATTCCGGTAAATTAGCGATGAAAAAGGACGAGGCGATCAAAACGTTTCAGGGTTTCATTGCGGATATCCAAAGTCAATATGCTGGAGCTCAACCTCCTCCCCAGGAGCAGCCCCGCCCTGAACCATATTACTATCCGTACCCCTATTACCCATACTACTATCCCTATCCATACCCCTATTTCTACTTTGGCTACTATCCCTTTGGCCGTCATTGGAGGTAACGATGAGAGTGGAGGGGTACGTTAAGAGACTTGAGCGAATGGCAATTTTTATTGACACAAACGAAGAAAGGAGGATGCTAAAATGACCAAACTTGCAACCTTTTTACTGATTTGTTTTTTAGTGTTGTCCCTTAATAGTTTCGTTTTGGCCGAGGATAATTCTTCGGGGTGTCCTTCCATGGGTGCCGTTGTGTTGGATATTCTGGTACATAGACCATTAGGCTTATGTGGAACCATCCTGGGAGCGTCAGCTTACGCAATCTCTCTTCCAGTTACCGTCCATTTCCAAAAGAGGGAAGAGGTTTCAAAAATACTGGTAAAGGAGCCTTACGATTATACTTTTAAACACGGCCCCTTGGGGGAAAATAATTCCGGATGAAGTTTGGAAACAGATATATTGTGTGATGCTTCCTCCTGCATTCAATCATTGGTTGAGCCAATTCAGTCGCAATTTAAGAACAGTCGTCTGTTGATTTTAGCAGTAGGTCCTCCCAATTCTCATTGACACCCTTAAGAGAAAAACCTATAAGTGAGAACCACGAAGGAGGAAAGTATCAATGCCCATGAAGGGGGCGAATCATCCTGCAGTAGTGAAGAAGTTCTTGTAATGAGAACGGAGCGGAGGGGATGAGTCAGCTCATAGAGAAGTATGCGTCAACCAGGTGACTGGGAGGAGCCCTAACGTTCTATATCATCTTATCGCTGAGAGGCCACAAGAGGAAGGCTGGCATGAGACATATGAGCTGAGAGGTTCACGTCACGAGATTAAGGTCTTGACTTTGACAAGGGTGCCATTTTTTGATAATAAAAAAATCAAAAGGGGTAATGGATGAAAAAAGACGTTTAAGATTTTCTCCATGATGTAGAATCTTGCTTTAGAAATTTAGTCCCGGTTGTAATTCCAAATCCTAAATGACCTAATATAAAAATTCTAAAGGCCTGCTAAGTAAGCAAATTTGTTCCAAAGGACAACCGAAGCAACCTTTTACCTGAAACCGAAACAATTCCTGAAATCGTTTAGAATTAGGATAGTATCAAGAATTTTACCAAACCGCACCCAGATGATGTATCAACAATTTTTTCTCGCTCTTTTGCAATGGATATGTTTGGTCCTTACGATCGGAGGGTCCATTTATTTGGTTCTCTGTCCTTTTGCCGTCTTTCGCTTCCGGACTCGAAAGGAAAAAACATCACGGCTCTCCTTTTCTCGGTGGCCTCCAGTTACCATTCTAAAGCCTGTGTGCGGTGTTGAGAAAGAGCAGAAAGTCAATCTGAGAAGTGCCTGTCTGCAGGACTATCCAAAGTTTCAAACTGTTTTTTCAGTTCAGGATCCGGACGATCCAGTCATTCCGTTGCTGAAAGAAATTGAGCGAGAATTCGGTCCTGAAAAAGTGTCTGTGGTCATTGACCATTGTCAGGCGGGACCCAACTTTAAGATTAACAATCTTCTTGCAGCGTTACCCCATGCACTTTATGATTTTTTGGTCATCAGTGACAGTGACGTTTATTTGAACTCTGACTATTTGAAAACCATTATCGCTCCTTTGGCTGATCCGGAGGTAGGCTTTGTATGCACACTTTATAAAGCGAAGTCAGCTAATCGATGGTTTGAAAAAATGGAGCTGTTGACCTTGAATGCTGATTTCATACCCAGTGTGATCTTTGCCTATGTGAGTAGGGCCTCAAAATTCTGTCTGGGTTGCTCTGTGGCTTTGCGGCGCGACTCCCTAAAAGAAATAGGAGGCTTAACAAGTCTTTCCGATTATCTGGCAGAGGATTATGAAATGGGCAGACACCTCTGGGCTTCGGGGAAAAGGATGGTCCTGGTGCCCTATATTGTAGACATCACGATTGATCTCAAAGACTTTTCCCAATGGTGGAATCATCAGGTCTGTTGGGATCAAAAAACGCGTGCGGCTAAGCCTGCGGGTTTTTTCGCCAGCATTGTGACCCGTTCTTATCCTTTTGCCCTCCTTTTTGCCGTTTCCCGGATGGGAGATACCCTGGGAGTGGCCATCCTGATTGGCGTCTTGGGGCTTCGTCTGGCAACGGCAGCGGTAGTGATGGCATGGGGGTTGGGGGGCCGAGAGGGTGTGAAGAGTCTCGCCCTTCTCCCCTTGAGAGATATTGCTGGCTTAGTTTCTTGGGCGCTAGCTTTTACGAAAAAGAGAGTGATCTGGAGAAGATCTGAATTTATTCTTACTCGTGACGGCCGTCTGAGATCTTTGTAGTCATAGTCACGGAGACGCTTATTATCATTGGTGATGAATGAAATGCAGGGAAACGTCCTTACCTTGAATATCCACCAGATCGCTTTCAGTGACCTTGAGCGCAGCGAAGGATAGAATTTCATGTCCTTAAAACTTTCCATTATTCAACCTTCTCATTACCGATCCAGATCAAATATGACGTTGCATAAAGTCAAGAGGAGAACTTTGGTTGGCTTGACATTGCCTTACCTTGCTGCGCTTACACCCAGAGAATGGGAAGTCACGTTAATCGACGAACAATTAATGGATGTCGATTTCAAAGCTCCTGTGGATCTCGTAGCGATCACTGCCTGGACGATTAACTCTTTTCGGGCTTATGAGATCGCAGACCGGTACAGGGAAAGGGGAGTCCCTGTGATCATGGGTGGCCCGCACACGTACTTCTACTCAGATGAAGCGGCTGAACATTGTGATGCGGTAGGTATTGGAGAGGGGGAGAAGATTTGGGCGTTGATGCTTGAAGATGCTGCCCGGGGGCGACTCAAAAAGGTCTATCGAGCTGACCACCTTCAAGAGCTGAAGAACCTTCCATTGCCGCGTTACGATCTCTTGAATTTCCGGAAATATAGTTTGTTTAAGGCTTTTTCAATCCAATCCTCCCGGGGGTGTCCTTTCAAATGTGAATTTTGCTCAGAACGTTTTTATCTCGGCCCGAGTTATCGTTATCGGCCA
>DATHCH010000044.1:0-6402 GCA_035319625.1 Thermodesulfobacteriota bacterium | reverse complement strand
TGCCTGGGGACAATGTGTCGTTGGCGGTGGAGTTGATCACGCCGATTGCGATGGAGAAGGAGTTGCGGTTTGCGATTCGTGAGGGGGGTCGTACGGTGGGGGCAGGCGTCATCAGTGATGTCCTCGAATAAAGGAGAGGGGAACACTTCCTGTTTGGGAGTACTTGATGAGAAATATTTTAACTTTGTCGTGTACAGAATGCAAACGGAGAAACTATTCTACAACCAAGAATAAGCGCACCACTCCGGATAAGCTGGAGTTCAAGAAATATTGCCGGTTCTGTCGTAAACATACCGTTCATAGGGAGACAAAGTGACCGTAGAAAGTGGCAGATTCCACCTTCAGCTCTCCACGCACCGGATACAGGCCAGTAGCTCTAACGGATAGAGCACCGGACTCCAAATCCGGGTGATGGGGGTTCAAATCCCTCCTGGCCTGCCATATACCATCATTAAGATATATGGTCTGCCATAACTGGATGGTGGAAGGTAGAGGGCTGAGGGCGAAGAAAATAAAATGGAATTTTCAGTTAAAGCGAAATTTGACGTCGCGATACAATTTTTGAGAGAGGTGAGGACCGAGCTCAAAAAGGTGACCTGGCCTTCAAGAAAGGATACCCTTTCCGGCACCCTCGTGGTTTTGGTGGCTGTTTTTATCATCGCGATCTTCTTAGGAATTGTTGATTCCGGGCTGTCAAGTCTCGTCAAGCAATTATTGAGGAGGGCAGTGAGTTAAAGAGGGACGTGGAACGAACTTCCTCTCTCCTCCAGACGGTAGACATTATGGCGCAACAGTGGTATGTGGTCCACACCTATTCGGGTTTCGAAAACAGGGCCAAACAGAATTTAGAAGAACGGATTAAAAACCTCGGCAAGGGAGAATTTTTCTCCCACATTTTAGTCCCCACGGAAACCGTGGTGGAGTTGGTGAAGGGAAAGAGAAAGACCTCCCAGAGGAAGATTTTCCCCGGCTATATATTGGTGAAGATGGAATTGAACGAGGAGACCTGGCATATCGTCAAGGATACGCCGAAGATCACGGGGTTTGCCGGCGATGGCACAAAACCCATTCCCATCTCGGAAGGAGAAGTGGAAGAGATTCTGTCTCAAATGAAAGAAGGTGTCTCGAAGGCAAAACCTAAAGTTTCTTTGGGAGTCGGAGACAGCGTTCGGGTCATCGACGGCCCTTTCGTCAACTTTATCGGAACGATTGAAGAGGTCAAACCAGAGAAAAGGAAATTGAAAGTTTTAGTCTCTATCTTTGGAAGGGCAACTCCTGTAGAACTGGATTTTATCCAAGTAGAAAAGAATTGATGGTCCTCATTTGAGGAGTGGATGATGGCGAAAAAAGTGGCGACAATGGTGAAGCTTCAGATTCAAGCAGGGCAGGCGAACCCTTCTCCTCCGGTCGGGCCGGCCCTGGGACAGCATGGGGTTAACATCATGGAGTTTTGTAAGGCCTTCAACGCTCGGACTCAGGGGCAGGAAGGGATGATCATCCCGGTGGTGATCACCATCTATTCCGATCGATCCTTTAGCTTTGTGACCAAAACCCCGCCCGCTTCCGTCCTTTTGAAGAAGGCGGCAAAAATTGTGAAAGGCTCTGGGGAGCCCAATCGCAACAAAGTGGGGAAAGTGACCGGAGACCAGATCCGGGAGATCGCACAAATCAAGTTCAAAGATCTCAACGCGGTGGACATGGAGGGAGCGATCCGTACGATCGAGGGGACGGCACGGAGCATGGGTTTGGAGATCGTCTGAGAGAAGACTATGGCAACGAGAGGGAAAAAATATTTAGAGGCAAGAGGCAAGGTGGATCGAAGCAAACGGTATGAACTGGAGGAGGGCGTTAAACTCCTTCTGGGAACGGCCTACGCTAAATTCGATGAAGGAGTGGACCTCGCTATTCGTCTTGGGGTGGATCCTAAGAAATCAGATCAAATGGTCCGGGGAACCGTCGTCCTTCCCCACGGAACGGGCAAGAAGGTCCGAGTGTTGGTGTTTGCAAAGGGTCAGAAAGAAAAAGAGGCGCTCGATGCGGGTGCTGATTTCGTCGGAGGAGAAGACCTCGTCGAGAAAGTTTCAAAAGGATGGCTGGAATTTGACAAAACGATTGCCACACCGGACATGATGGGATTGGTCAGCAAATTGGGGAAGATTTTAGGACCTCGTGGGTTGATGCCTAACCCCAAAGTAGGAACCGTCACCTTCGATTTGGAAAGAGCCGTCAAAGAGATCAAGGCAGGCAAAGTGGAGTTTAAAGTTGAAAAGGCTGGGGTGGTTCATGTCCCTGTTGGGAAGGTTTCTTTTGGGTATGATCGATTATTAGAAAACGCCAAGACCCTCCTCGAGGTGATCCTCCGGGCAAAGCCGCCCACCAGCAAAGGGATCTATTTGCGGAGCATTGCCCTGTCCACGACCATGGGGCCTGGAATTAAGATCGATCCACTTTATGTTAGGGGTGCTCTGAAGTCCTGAGAAAAACAATGGACTTCTTTGGAGGAGGTAAAGGTCATTGAATCGGAAAGAGAAGGCACAGGTTATCTCAGATCTTGGTGAAAGGGTGAAGGAGTTTCAGGCCGTCGTCCTGACGAATTACCGAGGTCTTAATGTAGAACAATTGAGTCAGCTGAGACAAAAATTGAGAGAGGAGAAAATCTCCTATCACGTGGTCAAGAATACGTTGATGAAACTGGCTTCCAGAGGGACGGATTTGGAGAAATTGGATGGCTATTTTGAAGGACCTACGGCTATGGCAATCTCTTACGGAGATCCGGTCCTTCTGGTAAAGATTCTATCGGAATTCATCAAAACCCAGCCTTCTCTCGAGATTAAAGTCGGCCTTATCCAGGGAAAGGTGGCTTCTCCCGAAGAGGTTAAAGCTCTGGCGATGATGCCCCCGCGTGAGGTACTTTTTGGCCAGCTACTCGGGGGGATCCAGGGACCAGCCAGTCAGCTCGGAGCAGTTCTTTATAATGCCATCCAACAGGTGCTTGGAATCCTCCAGGCCCGTGTGGATCAACTGGAGAAAGTGGAGAGTGGAAAGTAGAAAGTGGGAAGGAGAAAGTAAATCAGTGATTTTTGAAACCGCATTCGACCTTCCACCTTCTACGATCTAATAATTTTGAGATAGGAGGATTTTTCAAATGTCAGATATCCAAAAAATTGCCGAAGAGATCAGTGGTTTAACTTTATTGGAGGCGCGCGATTTGGTGAAGGCCCTGGAGGAGAAATTGGGGATCAAAGCTGCGGCGCCGATGGCGATGGCGGCGATGCCGGTTGGCGGGGCCATAACGGGAGGAGAGGCTGCGCCTGCTGAAGAGAAGACGGAATTTGATGTCGTCCTCACGGGTTTTGGCGATAAGAAGATCCAGGTGATCAAAGTCGTCAGGGAACTGACCGGACTGGGTTTGAAGGAAGCCAAGGATCTCGTCGAAGGTGTCCCCAAGCCAGTGAAAGAAGGGGTCTCAAAAGAAGATGCCGCAACGATGAAGAAAAAGCTTGAAGAGGCTGGCGGCACGGTCGAAGTTAAGTAGGAAACATTGAAGAATGGCGTCTATTTAGTCCCGCCTTGGCGGGATTGTCATTTGGAGTTTGTGATTTTAAACCGTGTTAGGTTCCCCGGCGAAACCGGGAGCAAGGAATATGGTGGTCTCTTCCCGGGAGGACAAGATAGATGTCAGGTGAGCGTCCGAGAGGGAGGAGACTTTCTGTTTAAGGGAGAGGAGTGATTATGGCCAGCGTTGTCCCGGTCTATCGAAGGTATCGGAAGAACTTTTCAAAAATTAAGGAAGTGTTGGAAATCTCCAATCTGATCGAAGTTCAGAAAAGGTCCTACGAGCAGTTTCTACAGGCCAATGGTGATCCGGACAGGCGGGAACCCGTTGGACTTCAAGCAGTCTTTCGAACGGTCTTTCCAATCAAGGATTTTTACGAAACCGCTTCTCTTGAATTCGTCAACTATCGTCTCACCGAACCGAAATATGATGTGGAAGAATGCCTGCTCAGAGGGATGACCTATGCGGCACCCGTTAAGGTGACGGTCCGTTTAGTGGTCTGGGATGTGAACGAAGAGACCAAGGCTAAGAGCATCAAAGCCGTAAAAGAACAAGAAGTCTATTTTGGCGAAATTCCCCTTATGACCGAAAATGGAACGTTTATTGTGAACGGGACCGAAAGGGTGATTGTCAGCCAACTTCATCGCTCCCCCGGCGTCTTTTTCGATCAGGATCAGATCAAACCCCATAGCGGCGGGAAGGTCTTCTACTATGGGCGGATTATCCCCTACCGGGGCTCTTGGATTGATTTCGAGTTTGATCAGAAAGATCTTCTCCATGTTCGGATCGACCGACGTCGAAAGATTCCTGTCACCGTCCTCCTTCGAGCTCTCAAGTACACCGGGCAGGAACTTTTGGACTATTTCTATCATAACGAAACGGTCCTGATTCGAAGAGGAAGGTTCCAAAAGGAGATTTCAAAAGAAGTGCTGGTGGGCCAAAAGGCGACCTCTGACATTTTGGACCCCGAGACCCACAAGATCATCCTCAAAAAACATCGCCGTATTACGGAAGACGCTTTCAAGAAATTGGAATTGGCCAAGATCAATACCATTTCGGTGGAAGTCCAAGACCTGATTGGCCGATACTTGGCGAAGGATGTGATCGACCCCGAAACAGGAGAAGTCGTTGCCGAATGTAATGACCAGGTGACGGAAAAGCTTCTTAACGAGATGAAAGAGAGAAAGATCGAATCCTTTGAGATCCTGTTCATCGATAACATCAATGTCAGTTCTTCGTTGCGAGATACGCTGGTGGCGGATAAGGTTGGCCTGACCCGAGACGAAAGGGAGAAATTACCCGCTCTGGAGCCCGGCAAATCCCTTCGAGAGAAAGAGTCCGAAAGGGCCCTCATTGACATCTACAAAAGACTTCGCCCGGGGGATCCTCCCACCATTGAGACAGCCAGTGGCCTCTTCTACAATCTTTTCTTCAACCCCGAACGCTACGACCTCTCTAAAGTGGGAAGGATGAAGTTGAACCATAAGCTCAGTCTAAAGGGGGATCCTCCTAAGGTATTGGTTTTCACCGAGAGATGGAAGAAAGAGGCGTTAGCGGCCGGAGCGACCTATGCAGGGGGGAGGGAGCTGGTCGATCGCATCTCGGAGGGATGGCTTGATTTTGACGAAGCGATTGCCACTCCGGAGATGGCTGAGGAGATTCAACGGGTCGCCAAGATCCTTCATCCCATCGGGCTCATGCCTTCACTCAAGGAGGGAACCATCACGGATGATGTTCAAGGAAGAATTCGAAAGATCTTGGAAGATGAGAAGACAACCTTGAGAAGGAGAGACATTCTCGAGGTCGTCAAATACTTGATCAAACTTAAGGATGGTCAGGGTGCGGTCGACGATATTGACCACTTGGGAAATCGGCGGGTGAGGACCGTTGGGGAGCTTTTGGAAAATCACTATCACATCGGGCTGGTGAGGATTGAAAGGGCGATCAAAGAGCGGATGAGCCTTCAGGATATAGAGACGTTGATGCCGCATGATCTCATCAACTCAAAACCCTTGTCGGCGGTGATCAAGGAGTTTTTCGGATCGAGTCAGCTTTCCCAGTTTATGGATCAGACCAACCCTCTTTCAGAGATCACACACAAGCGTCGCCTCTCTGCCTTGGGTCCCGGAGGGCTCACCCGGGAGAGGGCGGGGTTCGAGGTCAGGGACGTCCACCCAACCCACTATGGCCGAATCTGTCCCATTGAAACTCCAGAAGGTCCGAACATCGGCCTGATCACTTCTCTCAGCACCTATGCCCGTGTCAATGATTATGGTTTTATTGAGACGCCTTATCGGGAAGTGATCAACGGAAAGGTCACGAATAATATCCGATATCTTTTTGCCCTGGATGAGGAGGAAGAGATCGACGGACAGAAGCCCGCCATCGCTCAAGCTAATGCTCCGTTGGACAGAGAAGGGAGGTTTACCGTCCCGCTCATTTCGGCCCGAAGAGGGGGCGAATTTGTGATGGTGAGACCCGAGGAAATTCGGTATATGGATGTTTCTCCAAAACAGTTGGTAAGTGTGGCCACCTCCCTCGTTCCCTTCTTGGAGAACGATGATGCCAACCGGGCCCTCATGGGATCGAATATGCAACGCCAGGCCGTTCCCCTTCTCAAGACGGATGCCCCGCTGATTGGGACGGGGATGGAAGCCATTGTGGCGAGAGATTCCGGGGTGACAGTGGTGGCCAAAAGGAGTGGAGTCGTGGAAGATGTGGATGCTTCTCGAATCGTCATCCGTGCCGACGAGGACGGTCAGAAAGAGGATGATCCGGGAGTCGACATTTATACGTTAATCAAATACAAACGGTCCAACCAGAACACCTGTATTAATCAGAGGCCG
>DATHCH010000043.1:0-15101 GCA_035319625.1 Thermodesulfobacteriota bacterium | reverse complement strand
ATAATCTTATCTGACCGATTGCGTTTTACAAACAGTCTGGCGACGAAAAGGCCCATGAGGCGATAAAAGGGTGATCGCAGGAGTGAAATGGTGGCCGAAAGGAATGAATCGGCTGAGATATAAGAATGTCGACAGCAGGCTCCTGCAGCTATCGGACTAAGATGCCGGGTGAATACGAGGAATACTTGCCTTATGACCGCCTTGTTTCGTCCGCGCTCTTCTCATCCTCGAACTCAAAAAGCTTTTCGATGACGTACTGAACATACTTTTCACACTTTTCCTTCGCAACTCCTGATTCTCGGAACCTCTGGTACTCGCCGGGCTTGGAGAAGTCCAGGCCCAGAAGGCCGTGGCAGGTGATATCACCAAACTGTTTCGTGAAATGTCTGACCAATTTGCCTGAATAGTGACGGGCAGTATTTCTTGCCTGCTCCGCCTTCTCGTTGTCCGCGAGGGAACAACGGTGTCTGAGCCCGAGGCTGACCGTCGATGCAGATACCGCACCGCAGGGGGCTTGTTGTTCTCCGCTGATCCCTCCCATGAACGGAATGCCTGCCCAAAGGAAATCCTCATTCCCCAAATCATATGCTTCCCACATAACTTGCAGGACCGATGGGCCTCAGTGATAACCCCTGCGCATAAATTCCAATCCGCGCTCTTTTGCTTCTTTAAGAGATATTTTTGTCGGCATGTCTAAACCCCCCTTTTCTTTATTTTCCTGGTAGGTTAACTTGCTTGAATTGATTATCTCTAAAAAGCACGACTTTTAGCGAATCGCCCGGCTTGGCCGAGTCAAACAATTCCTCAAACTCTTGAACGCTCCCCACTTCTTTTGAATTGACTTTAGTAATGATGTCTCCGGCTTTAATTCCCGAGGTTTCCGAGACACTGCCCGGGAGAACCTCCGCTACCAATACGCCCTTTTTCCCCTTGAAGTTAAAACTGGAAGCTAAGGCAGGCGTCAGCTCCTGGATGCGAATACCAAATCGTTCGCCGAAGGCACCCTCTGGAGTGAGGGCGATTCCCTGCTTATCGAGAATTTTGGTAGAGACAAAGATCGGAGTCTTAGATTTTAGTGCAATGACAATCGCATCGCTGGGGCGAGCGTCAACCTCGATCACTTCCTTGTTCAGCCGTAGAAAGAGGATTGCATAGTAGATGTTATCTCTCAAGTCGACGATTCTTACCTCCTTCACTTTGGCGTGCGTTTGCGCAAGAATAGAATAGAGAAGATCATGTGTCATCGGCCTCGGTGAGGTCTCATTTCTTAGCTCCTTATCGATCGCATTGGCTTCAAGAAGGCCGACCCAGATGGGAAGTGCCATCTTCCCTTCTTTATCGGCCAGGAGGACGAAGGGGCTGTTTCCGAGGGCATCCAGTCGCACACCCTTCACCTCCATCTCAATGAAGGGCGGAGATGTTTCCTTACTGATAGCGATCAATACCAGAGAAGCGAGCAAAGCAACGGCAAGGCCAATCTTCCAATATTTTCTCATGATCTTTTCCTCTTCTTCATTGTTCTCTGTCTGAGTATGGCCATCAAGCCAATGATCATTTTTTGTCCGTCCCGCTTTGTCAAGGGCTCATCTCTTTTAATGATCCGCCTGCAGAAAGCACGGTAGTGTCCTTCGTCCCAGCCCAATTTTTGTAAGAGATAAGAGACGAAACCCAGTTGGCTCGAAGTAATCGTTTCCCGACCCTGTGGACTATCCGGGGGAATGAGCCGGCCTTTGGGTACGGGCTGATAGGGGTCGGGGAGAAGGCCTTTGAATCCCATCTCTTGAAACCGTCTCATCACCTTCTCAAAACCTTGTTCCGTCAACTGGGCCGAACTTTCCACCCCCGCCACCCCTTTCAGAATCTGCCGATAGGATTCCTCATCAAGATGGAGATCTTCTTTGGCAACATGGACAAGAGCCTTCTTCTTTCTACCGATGGGCATTTATTGGATTATACCTCAAAAGGGACGGGAAAAGGAAATCCATCAAGGGACGGGACTTCACATCGCCGACAATTAAAATTGCCACGCCAATGCATTTTTGTTATATTGCATCACATCCAAGGTAATGAATGGAGCGGCAAAATGGAAATTCAAAAGGACAAGAAAGAAAAAATCATATTGTGGATTTACTCTATTCTCATACTTATTTATGCTGTGTTTGATATCGTTGTTAATATCCTTCCTAAAATCCTGACGATCCCCAAAATACCAAATACAACCTTAATAAATCATTTCTTTATACTTACAGGCATCTCTCTCTACCTCACTCCAATAAACATGATCGTCGGATATGGCTTGCTTCGGAGACGATTTTGGGCCAGATATGCCGGTATGGCCGCCATGTTGACATTTCTTGTCGTTATTTTTACTCAATATTTGTATTTGGGGATATTTAGCTTATTTCGATATGGTATATACATACAGTTCCTTTTTGTCGTTCTTACATTGCTTTTCTTAACATGGAAGAGAGTGAGAATGCTTTTTGGCGAACATCGTCCTCTTAAGCTCAAAAGTTGGTATGCACCTTTTGTCATTATTATCATTTTATTGTCCTTCTATTCGATCTTCTTTTCAATATTCATGAAAATAAAATTCAACCTTCCTTTTTCTGTTGATAAGCCTCGGGTAACTATCTTGAAAAAAGCTATTCTTCCCGAAGCACCTGAAAAATATCTGAAAGTTGAAATATTTAATGTCTCCCTCTTGATACCGAAGGAATTTATCATAAGACAGTTGTTTAAAACCGAAGGGAAAGACTACGAATGGAGAGTTGTATTCCAAAACAAGGGAAAAGAAATTAGAGGAATTATCAATTTAACAAATGAACTGCCATATGGTAATGAAGAAGAATTTAGAAAACGGTTGGGCCATGTTTCTAAATTTGATCTCGAAAAATACATACTGACAAATAATTGGAATCCAGGTATTGCATTTATTCGCTCTCATTATCTAAAGAAGCATATAGGAGATCTGATCGATTCTAAGGAAATCCATATGGATGGCTATAGGGGATTTTGGGAAAGGCGACAAACAGACATTCTCTTTTCAGGAGGATTTTCTCTCTACAAAAGAAGGGAAGATCAATTCATAGGTGGTGGGTATTTGTTATTAAAGAAATATTTTGATGAGAGCAGTATTTTAACTGTTTTATCATCGATAGAATTCCTTAAGCCTGAGGATCCGCGCCAAGCCAACAAGCATTATGAAAGGGGCTTAGTGTTTTACCAAAGCGGGGACATTCTGCAGGCTCAAGTTGAATTTGCTAATGCCTACTATCTTTCTCCTGGAAATCCCGATTATACTTTCATGTTGGCGAGATCCCTTTATTTAAGGAATCAAGAGTTCCTCGACTATACCCATATAAAAGACCTTCTAAACAACGTCTTAAAAATAAGACCAGATTACAAGGAAGCCCGGAGACTATTGAAAGAAATAGGACCGAGGCTTCCCAAAGAGGCAAAAAAATTAGAGATTCGATGAGCGTAAAGAAAGGTTCGACCGATGGCCTATTGTCTAAATGCAAACATACTCACCGTTCAATCCGGCAGGCTTTCAGAATTTTCATAATTGAAGGATCAACGAAGAAAAGGGCATCATCAGCCTAAAGCCGGATGACGCCCTGAGATAGAAGGTGAATTTTAGCCGACCGCTGCTTTAATCGGTCTTCGGTCTAAGGTAAGCTCCCCAATAACTCATGCCCACAAAAACTGCGCCACCAATGATGTTTCCTATAGTGACAGGAAGTAGGTTTCTCCACAGGAAATTGGTCCAGGTAAGAATGTTCGGATCAATTCCCGGGACGTTGGTGATTCCCGCGCCGTTCATCAACAATATTCCCGTTGGGATGAAGTACATGTTGGCCACGCTGTGCTCGAACCCGATGGCGACGAAGGCCATGATGGGAAAGAAGATAGCGAATATCTTCCCTATAATTTGGCGAGCAGCAAGAGCCATCCACACAGCCAGGCAGACCAGCCAGTTGCAGCCGATCCCACGCCATAGCGCCTCGCCAAAGCTCAGGGCAACCTTGTTGTAGGCGGTCTTAACCGCAGCCACACCCAGCGCCCCGTCACCGGTCTTCCAGAGGCCGGAAAAGTAAAATACCAAGGCAATGATAATTCCTCCGATGAAATTGGCCAGAAAAACAACTCCCCATCTCTTCAGCATGGTGCTGAAAGTGATCTCCTTCATCATGACGCTTGAAACCATCAAGTTGTTGCCGGTGAATAACTCCGCCCCTGCAATGACCACGAGCATCAGGCCGACACTAAAAGCAGCGCCCCCTAAGATTTTGGTGAAGCCGACACCCCATCGGGCCGCCATATCAAAGGTGACCGTGGTTGAAAGTAAACCTCCGAAGCCGATATAGGCTCCGGCCAGAATTCCAAGTACAAATACGGTCAACCAGGGTGAGGTCGCTTTCGCCACCCCGACGGTTTGTGCCACCGTCTCTGCGATCGTCTTGGGTGCCTTGTCCTCTAATGCGGGCACCGGAAATTGCCAGGACTTCATAAAGGTCTCAAATCGCCCGATGGCTTTTTTCTCCTCCGTCACCTTGCGCCTCACCGCCTTTTTAACAACCTCGATGATCTCCTCCGGTCGAAAGGGTTTTGACACATAATCCATGGCGCCCCGCTTCATGGCTTCGGTGGCCCGTCCGACAGAAGGGTAACCGCTGATCATGACCACGGCTGAATTGGGCGAACGCTTATCAATCTCCTCAACGACATCCATTCCATCAAAACCCGGCATCATCCAATCCACGAGGATTACGTCAAACGTTGATTCCGAGACAAGTTTGAGGCCCTCTTGCGGATTGGCGGTGGTGACCACCGCGAAGCCTTCTGCCTCAAATATTTTCCGGCACGATTTCAGGACAATTTCTTCATCGTCGATAATCAACATCTTCTCAGCCATAGTATACCTCCTCGAGTAAAGTTAAATTCTGAATTCGAAGTACCTGCCCCGCGTAGCCGTTTTGCACAGCCACGAATCAAAGGTTTGCTCCGCTGTCACCCACCGGCTCCCGTGGGGAAAGATTTCTTATGCGACATCTTTTGAATGACCTCCCGAATGGTTTTCATAAGTTCGTCGGGTCTAAAAGGTTTTGAAATGAACTGGACAGCCCCTAATTTGTAGACGTCGGCGATCGTTTCCGGTGTAGGATAACCGCTCATCACGATGATCGGTATATCGGCCCAATTCTTATTGATCTCTCGCATGAGGAAGATGCCGTCGTGTTTGGGCATCTTCACATCCATGAGCAAGATGTCGAAGTCAAGCGTTTTGATCTTCTGCAACGCCTCGTCTGCGCTGGGAACCGTGGTGACTTCGAATCCTTCTGCCTCGAGGATACGCCGGCAACTCTTGATCACAATGGCGTCATCATCCACTACCAGTATTCTCATTTCCTGCGCTTTGCTCCTCTAACGGTAACCAGATCTTAAAGGTGCTTCCCTTGCCGACCTTACTCTGAACCCAGATGGTCCCTCCATGACGTTCGACGATGCCGTATGACACCGATAGCCCCAAACCCGTGCCGTGTCCAACCTCCTTGGTCGTGAAGAAAGGATCGAAAAGCTTATTGAGGTTCTCTGGAGGGATACCGCACCCGGTATCTGTACATAAAATTTCGATACCGTTCCGACCGGGATGGCTCGTGGACACGCCGATGCCGCTCGAGACGGTGATACTTCCGCCCAGATCGGTGGCATCTAGGGCATTGATAATTATATTGAGCAAAACACTTTGCATCTGATTTCTATCTAAGGTAATCATCGGGAGTCCTTCCCCTGGTTCGAAATTCAAACTGACGCCTTTGATGAGGGCCTGGTTTTCCACGAGCGAAATCGTGTGCCGGATGAGCCTATTGATATCGCTGGGCTCCTGATCAAGCTCTATCTGACGGGAGAAATCGAGAAGATTTTTGACAATCTTGCGAACGCGCTCCGTCTCCTGGGCGATGGTTTCAAGGTCTGAACGAAGATCCTCCGGAAGATCCTGCCGGCGGAGCAGCATATGGGTAAAGGTGAATATCCCCGTCAGGGGATTATTGATCTCATGGGCGACTCCTCCTGCGAGCTTACCGATGCTCGCCTGCTTTTCAGACTGCAGGAGCTTTATCTCGCTCTCCGCCTTCTGACGTTGGTCCCGTTCCCGGAGGGAAGTCAGCATTTGCTGGAACGTTTTCTGGAGAACGCCCAGTTCACTTTTTGAGATCGGTCCGATATCCGGCGAGAGGTTGCCCTGAGACACTTGATTGCTTGCCTCGATGAGCTGTTTTACTGGTCGGCTCATTCTGTGGGAGATGATATATCCTAATCCAAGGGCTAAGACGGTTCCTGCCACGGTGATCATGATAAAGAGCGAGAGGGCCTTCCAGCGGACATCCGCATATTTTGCTTCCAGTACACCGACTCCGAGCATACCCACTCTTTGCCCAAAGATGTCCTCGATGGGTTCATAGGCGGTGATATACCAATCGTTCACGACAAAAGCACGGTCTACCCATTTCTTTCCATCTGTCAGGACGTGTTTCGTGACCTCTTCGAAGGCCACGGTTCCGATCGCTCGACTTCCATCGGGTGAAAGAACATTTGTAGAGATACGAACGTCCTTGAAAAAGATAGTAGCGGTGCCTATGCTTTGGCCTTTGTAAGTCTCTTGTTGGAAAATAGTGTCCTTCACTCGCTCCACAATGTCTTGACTCCGATTCAAGAGGACTCCGCCGTAAAGATCGCCCAAAAAATTTCCGGAATCGAAGACCGGGACAGCAGCCGCAAGTGCCATTCCGGACGATTCCTCATCCTCTGGCCTTGGAGTAGCTCTTTTGGTGGGGAGCAATTTGATTTTCGCGCGATTGGCAAGTTCAGGGTTCTCCGCAAACAGGAACTGATTGCTGAGGATGACGGTCCCCGAGACAGCAATGCGTTGCTGGAGTACTAACTTCGCAATTGGATTTGAAGGGCTGTTTTCTTTCGGTATGGAATTGGGCCCGATACGGCAAAGTGTTTTTCCGTCTTTCGTCACGATCCCTGCAAAATCCATTTCAGTTTGCTGAGCGATACTTGTCAACAAGGGGATAAGTTTCTCAACATCCCGTTTCTCAAGGGCTGATCGGAATACCGGTCCCAAAGTGGTAATATTGAGGGCGACTTTTACTCCCTTAATGCGGCTGAGATAGATCTCCTGTGCAGCATTGAGGTCCAGCCGCACGCGATTCGTCGCTTCGTTGAGAACGGTTTTGTAGAGAAGTTGGCCTCCGACTAAAAGGGCCACCCCACACACGAGAAGGGAAATGCCTAAAAAACTGAGGACGAGTTTGGATCGAGTGGAACGGAACACAGTTCTTACACCCGTGAACCCAAGGGATTCTGGCGGCTAAACTACTTCGAAGCTTCGTTTTACCCTACAGGATCAGCATTGTAATCTATCAATCTTTAACAATATAACAGGTATTCGGTCATTTTTAAAGTCCGTAAGTTACAATTTTCACTTTCCTCAATAGTGTTTAAAATTCGGAATGATGGGCTCCTTACCCTTGAACAATGGAAATTACTAACAGCTTATCCGTAACTGCTGATTGTTTGTGACATCCCCCCTTCGGAAAACGCGAATGTAGGGGAGTTTTTGCCAAGGTTGTCAATTTAAATCCCCCTCCCCCCGATTTATGGATAAGCTGTAAGCATTGTCCTCCGCCCCGATAGCTGCCTGCCACCCAAAGCATTGCTGCGGAACAAGCGTGGTAAACAGCCGCTCCTTGCCCGTTGCGACCCACCTTTTCAATCACCGAGAGGATTTGTATCAAAATTTAATAGAAAAAAAAAGGGGGGTATGATAAAAAGAGGACAGTACGCTTCAAGGAGTGGACTATGACAAAAAAGAAAAAGATCGGATTTATTGGAACAGGCAACATGGCTGAGGCCTTAATCGCTGGTTTGCTAAGGGCCAAATTTACCGCCCCCGAGCAGATTATGGCTTTCGATGCGGATGGGCGGAGACTCCGGTTCATTCAAAAAAAGTTCGGGGTCAAGAAGGCTTCTGACAACAACCACCTCTCTTCTCAATGCGATCCTCTCGTTTTTTGCGTCAAACCGCAATCGATGAAAGAGGTCATCGAAGAGATAGCGGATTCTTTAGATCCCTCCAAGCTCCTCATCTCGATCGCCGCCGGAGTCCCTCTCTATGCGATCGAAACTTACGCTCGCAAACAACTCCGATTGATCAGGGCCATGCCCAATATCAATGTCCTTGTCCAAGAAGGTGCCTCTGCCATTGCCCCCGGAAACCTTGCCACCGAGGCGGACCTCAAATTGGCCAAGGCCATCTTCGATTGCGTCGGGAGATCGATTGTTATCCATGAACCTCTGATGGACGCAGTCACCGGTTTAAGCGGAAGCGGGCCCGCTTATATCTTTTTGATCATTGAAGCCTTAACCGATGCGGGCGTCCATTTGGGGATGACCCGGCCTCAAGCCCTGACGCTTGTCGCTCAAACGGTGACCGGCTCTGTGAAGCTCCTTTCGGATACGGGAGAACACCCCGCCCTGCTCCGTGAAAAGGTGACTTCTCCAGGCGGAACCACGGCGGCCGGACTATATAAGCTTGAAGAAGGAGGGCTGCGGAAGATCTTGATCGATGCGGTGATCGCGGCGACCCAAAGGTCCAAGGAGTTAGGAGATAAACTGAAACAGTAAAAGAAGAGGCTGCGGTGATGTCCTTCCCGTGAGTGAGGCTGAGAAGGGGGTAGGTGAGACTGGGCGGATGAAACCGACAAAATCTCGACAAACCAGTCGGGTTGTGTTAGGGAACATCAGGAGCGACAGGGCGTCATGTTCCGATATGTTGTCATAGAGGGTCCGATTGGTGTCGGAAAAACAAGTCTGGCGAAGCTCTTGGCAAAGGAGTTCAATGCTCGATGTATTTTAGAAAAGGCGGAGGATAACCCTTTTCTCTCTGATTTCTACGAGGATCGCAAAAAATATGCCTTCCAAACCCAGATCTTCTTTTTGTTGAATCGCTTTCAACAGCAGAGGGAAATCGCCCAGCTCGACCTGTTCAACCAAATCACTTTTTGTGATTACCTCTTTGACAAAGACCGACTATTCGCCTCCATCAATCTGGATGACCATGAACTCGCCCTTTACGAACAGGTCTTCCACCTCCTCAACGGACAGATCTCTTCCCCAGACCTGGTCATCTTCTTGCAGGCGACACCCGAGGCACTACTTCATCGGATTAAGTCGAGAAGCCTCTCTTATGAGAAGGTGATTCAGTTGGATTATCTTAAGACCTTGACCGAAGCCTATAATTACTATTTCTTCCACTACGATCAAACTCCCCTTTTGGTCGTCGACACCAGCGAGATTGATTTCGTAAACCGAAAAGAGGATCTCGACCAGCTGCTTCGGGAGATCAAACAGATGAAGAAGGGGACGTGGTATTTCATTCCCATGAGGTCTAAATAATCTACCCCGGTCTGAAAGAAAATGGAAATTATCGGAACGGTCAAAGAGATGAAAGGATTTTCTTCCCAGGCCAGACGAGCAGGGAAGACGATCGCCCTCGTTCCCACGATGGGGTATTTTCATGAGGGGCACCTCAGCCTGATGCGGGAGGGCCGAAGGCGGGGGGACGTTCTCGTCATCAGCCTTTTTGTCAACCCAACTCAATTTGGCCCGAAGGAAGATTTCAAAAGTTACCCAAGAGGCTTTGAAAGAGACAAAAAGATGGCAGAGGGAGTCGGGGTTGACATCCTTTTCGCTCCTGAGACAAGCGACATATATCCCCCAGATCATCAAACCATCGTTCGGGTGGAGAAGGTGACGCAGAACCTCTGTGGAAGGTCGAGGCCGACGCACTTCCAGGGGGTCACGACTGTGGTCCTAATGCTCTTCGAGATTGTCATGCCCCATGTGGCGATCTTCGGTGAGAAAGACTATCAGCAGCTGGCTACGATTCAACAAATAGTCAAAGACCTGCATATGAGCGTAGTGGTGCTGGGGATGCCCACGGTCCGGGAGGCGGACGGTTTGGCCATGAGTTCGAGAAACACATACCTCCTCCCCGACGAGAGGAAAGCCGCGCTGTCTTTGTATCGTTCACTGCAAAGGGCAAAAGAGCTTCTTCAAAAGGGGGAGCGAAAGACGGACCGGATCCTCCGTGAAATGAACGGAATCCTTCGATCCGAATCCTTGGTCAGGATTGATTACGTTCAAATCTGCGATGCCCACACGTTAGAGGATGTCGACCGGATCGAAGGGGATGTGGTCGTTGCTTTAGCCGCTTATCTGGGAAAGACCAGGTTAATTGACAATCTTGTCTACCGAAACCTAACCTAACGAAGCCTGAACCCCCTCACCCCCTCCCTGTCCTCTGTGGGGAGAGGGGAAGGGTGAGGGGCATTTCAAAAGTCGGTCATTTCTGCCTACATTAGACACGGAAATTTGTTTGGTATTCGTGCTTCGCATACCATGAAAGAATTCTTGTCGCCATTTTGACAACAATCTAACCCGAGGTGATTGAGATGTCGCTCACCGTGTTGGTGAAAAAACACCGACAAACGATCAGCTCTCCGTGGAGGGCTTCTCCGTAGTCTCTTGGGGCGCCTCTTTTGCGGCTCTCTTCTCCGGCTTTTTCTTTTCATTCTCTTTTGTGCCGGCCGCAGGCGACTCCAAAAGTCCTTTGGCGCGAAGTTTCTTCCTTTCCTTTTTGTGCTTTCTTCTCCTCGCCAGTTCACGATCTCTTTCTCGTCTTGGCATAAAACCTCCTTCCTTCCGTAAATATAATTTAATGCAAGGGGCAGAGCGCATAGAGCATAGCGATTAGAACATAATCAAAGGCACGAAGTCTATCGGAAATAAATAAACGCTGTGCGCTAACCGCTCTGCGCTATGCGGGTTGTAGAAACGGGTAATTGGCACAGACGGCCGATCTCTTCCAACGCACGATGGGTCAGGGGAAGGGCGTCGGAATCCTTCTCCGCAAACAGAGGAGAGCCGATGCGTACTTCCACTCGCCTTCTCCATCCCGACCTTCCCCCATATCGAATACCCACGGGGACAAAGGGAATGGAATATCCAAGTTCCGACTGAAATCTTAAGATCATCTGGAGGAGCCGACTTTTTCCTGAACCCACTCCGTTTCGAACGTAAGTACCTTCCGGAAAGATCACGATCTTCTCGCCCGCCTTCAATAAGGAGACAAGGGCCTTAAAGGAATCTAACGTTCGAATGGACTGTTCTCGATCCACAGGGAGGCCTCCCAAGAGGGAAAGGTAATCCCGAATCAATGGAAATTGGAAGAGCTCCTTTTTGGCCACAAAGTATAGCAAGGGCTTGAAGGCAAGGCTGACGATCGGAATATCCGTCCAGTATTGATGTTTGGGAAGAATGATCATCGGTCCGTGATCAGGAAACGTTGTTTTCCGCTCGGTCTCGATCCGGTAAAAGACGGAAAAGACCAGTTGAGCCACCTTTTTTGTTGTGATGTAGACTAAAGGATTCCTTTCCATTGGCACAAACCAATGTCAAATTTCAAAATCTAAATGCGAACTGAAATCTAGAAATCTAAACGTCTAATTCCAAATTTAACTTTAGTCATTTGGATTTATATGGGAATAAGGAAAAACCCTCATTATCCCCCTCTCCCCTTGGCGGGAGAGGGTAAGGGTGAGGGGGAACATCTCCTGCCCCCCACCTCAATCCTCCCCCGTCAAGGGGGAGGATGATGTCTGGTAATTTTCATGGCCAGTGGGTAGCGAATTGGCCTCGAAAATAATAATAATAATTCATTTGAACTTTGTCATTTGAAATTCCCGAACAGGGATTAGTACGAATCCAAAAGGTCTTCTTTGGGGACCTCTGGAATCACTTCTAACTTCGTCCACGCCTCCTTCGCCCGTTTGGCAGCGTTCATCCCGGTCCTCAAGGCATCGCGGTTCAATTTCTCTGTGCCCTTGGGCACCCGGTCCAAGACGGCAGATTCAATGGCTCTTGCAGAGACGATGGGACTGAGTTGGGCGAGGGCTCCCAGGGCAATGATGTTTGCCACGACCTCCCTCTTGAACTTCTCCCTGGCAATATGCGTGAACGGGATCTGAAAGGCCTTCGCAGTGGGAACCTGGGTGACGAAGATAGAATCCACGATGAGCAAACCATCCGGCTTGAGATCAGGGTAAAACTCATCGCAGGATTTTTGGTTCATCGCCAAGAGAAGATCAAGGCGCATCGCTTTCGGATAATCGATCTCTTCATCGCTAACGATGACCTCTGATTTGCTGGATCCGCCTCTGGCTTCTGGCCCATAGCTCTGAGTCTGTGCCACATACTTTCCATCATAGATTCCAATCGCCTCCGCTAAAATGATCCCCATCAGAATCAACCCCTGACCTCCGGAACCGCTCAAGCGGATCTCATACCGATACGACATCTTAATCCCTTCAGACGATGAACTGTGAACGATGGGCTATGAATTTATCTTGATCGTTTATTGTTCATCGTCTACCGTTCATCGTTTATCGTTCCCTTATCTCCCTATCGTTGCTTTAGCACGTTCCCGAATCTTCTCGTACTCCTCCTGATAAACCGGAAGCTCCTTATCCACCAACACTCCAATCACAATCTTATCCTGTAACGCGTCGGGCGCCATGCTGGCGGCCTTCTCCACAGCGACGGCATGATCTCGTTGCCACTCCATCATTTCGACAGCGCTCCCCAGACGATTTTGCCTTCCGTACTGGGTGTGGCAGTGAGCGATCACTTCTACCACGGAAAAACCCGGTTTCAAAATCGCTTTCTCGATCAAGCTATCCAAGAGTTTCGCCTGATAGACGGTTCCCCTCCCCACAAAGACCGCTCCGGCTGTGACTGCTAACTCTGAGATATTGAAGGCTTGTTCAATATTGGAATAGACCGTGGTTGAAGATCTCATCCCGTAAGGGGTGGTGGGAGAGCATTGCCCGCCGGTCATCCCGTAGGTACTGTTGTTGAGGATGATGGAGGTCACATCGATATTCCTTCGTGCCGCATGGATGAAATGATTTCCACCGATCGCCACCGCATCGCCATCGCCCATAATCACAATCACCTTCAGGCTGGGTTTTGCCAGCTTCACTCCCGTCGCGAAGGTTAGCGCACGGCCATGGGTGGTGTGCAACGTATTAAAATCCACATAGACGGGAAGCCTTCCCGAACATCCGATGCCTGAAATCAGAACGATCTCGTCCTTCTCGAAACCCGTTCGGTCAATCGCCCGAATCAGGGCGCCTAACATGATTCCGATCCCGCAGCCCGGGCACCAGACATGCGGAAACTTCTTGTCATGTCTAAGATATTTGTAGATGAGCTTGGTGACTTCTCCCATCAGGAAACCTCCGTGACTCGACTCAAGATCTCATCCGGCGTGATAATCGTCCCGTCTACTTTATTAAGGGTGAAGACTTTTGCGACCCCCGGGTTGACCCGCTTGACCTCGCGTGAGATCTGACCCATATTCATCTCAGGGACAAGCAGGATTCTCGATTTCTGGAGGACTTTTTCCACGGCAGCTCTTGCAAAGGGCCAGATCGTCACCAGTTTAAGAAGCCCCACTTTAATCCCTTTCTCCCTTGCCTCAATCATGGCCCTCCTCGCGGACCGGGCCACACACCCGTAGGCGACGATTGTCATCTCTGCGTCTTCTGTTTGAAAGAATTCAGCCATCTGAATCTCTGAAAAATGCTGGCTGATCTTCCGGTGAAGCCTGGCGATAAAAGGACCGATCTCGTCGGGTCTCGACGTGGGAAAACCTTTCACGTCGTGCGTGAGACCCGTGATGTGGTACCGATAACCCTCCCCGAAATTGGCCATGGCAGGAACGCCGCCGGGAGTATCTTCGTAGGGAGTGTACCATTCGGGTGGGACCGTGGGCTTGACCCGATTGAAAACCTCTATTTCGTTTTCCTCCGAAAGAACCATTTTCTCTCGCATGTGGGCGATGACTTCGTCTAACAGGAGCACAACGGGTGTCCGAAATTTTTCGGAGAGGTTGAAGGCTTTGACGGTCATCTCATAACATTCCCGAACGGACGAGGCGGAAAGGGCAATGGCGGGATGATCTCCGTGCGTTCCCCATCGTGCCTGCATCACGTCACTTTGAGAAGGAAAGGTCGGGAGTCCCGTGCTCGGCCCTCCCCGCATAACGTTGACGATGACACAAGGCACTTCGGCCATGATCGCAAAGCCCAGGTTCTCCTGCATCAGAGAGAATCCCGGGCCGCTGGTTGCGGTCATGGACTTGACCCCTGCAAGCGAGGCACCGATCACCGCACCGAGACTTGCGATCTCGTCCTCCATCTGGATGAAGGTCCCGTCTAATTGTGGAAGTTTGATCGATAAGATTTCAGAGATTTCACTGGCAGGAGTAATCGGATAGCCCGCAAAGAAGCGGCAACCTGCGACGAGGGCTCCCTCCACCACCGCTTTATTGCCTTGGAGCAACAATTCTTTCTGGCGAGACTTCTTCTTCCTTTGGCTTTGGCTCTTCCTCTCCACCTTTTACTTCGATCCTCTTTCCCTTGGTTTTCGTCTTCACCGTGATCGCAAAATCCGGACATCGGATCTCGCACCATCCGCAGTTAATGCATTTCTCAATGCCCTTCACAAAGGGATTACCCGCTTCGTCTTTCGCCAAAGCACCCGTCGGGCAGAAAGCGACACAAATCCCGCACGCCTTGCACCAGGCCTTGTAGATGTCTATTTCGGGTGTTTCTTTCTTTTTCTTTGTCTCCGCCATAACTAAAGTCCTTATTCTGGCCTCCCCTCTATTTCCCCTTAATCTAAGGATAACCCCTTTCGTCCCCCCTCAACTGAGGGGGGGATATAGGGGGGTTACGAAGAGCCTAACTCACAAAAAATTCGAGATTGTCTAATTAATGATAATTTAAAAACGGAAAGCTTGTCAAAGCTTTTCAATGATCGCAGAGGCGAATTGAGAGCATTTAAGCTTCCTTGCGCCTTTCATCTGACGGGCCAGATCGTACGTGACGGTCTTCCTTAAAATGGTCTTCTCCAGAGCTTTCCTGATCCTCCTGCCCGCCTCTTTCCAGCCCAGGTAGTCGAAC
>DATHCH010000042.1:0-16086 GCA_035319625.1 Thermodesulfobacteriota bacterium | reverse complement strand
CGGGTGGATAAGGACATTTCATGAGAGCAAAAGGCCTTAAAATTAGGGTTATTTCATAGGGCTGAGGGGTAACCATACCCCCATGGGCATTCTGCTGTCCAAAATACAGGTTTTTTAAAAACCTAATTTGGACAAGAGTGAAAGTACTTGAAACATCCATAGGAACCGCCAGAAACATGAAATATCTTCCTGAAAAAGCTTTTTATTACGGGCTCGATATATCTATGGGCATGCTGATGAAATGCAGGAAAAACATGACTCGGTGGAAGAGAGAAATCGAGCTTTTCCAAGGCGACGCTGAATTTCTCCCATTCAAAGAAGAAACGTTTGACTCAGTATTCCATGTCGGAGGTATCAATTTTTTTAACGATCGGAAAAGGGCAATTGAAGAAATGATACGCGTTGCAAAACCTGGCGCTAAAATAGCTATTGCCGATGAAATGGAAAAAACAATTGTAAAGCAATACGAGAAAATGCCTATTGCAAAAAAATATTACAATCTATCGAAAATAGATAAATCCAGACTTGTTGCTCCAGTAGATTTGGTACCCGTTGATATGAAAGATATAAAAGTAAAAGAAATTTTGAAACGCTTTTACATTCTTACTTTCAGAAAGCCATGAATAGTTCTGTTTTCAAATAAAGAAATCGGGTCAAGTAATTTATGGAATAAAGAAAAGAAAAATTAAGAACGCTAACAATCGGGCGCAGCAGGACGCAGCTATCACTCTGATGGCAGTCGGACTATGGTGCTCAAAGTCTATTTGGTTAGCTTTCAACGACTGTGCTTTTACCCGCTGCGCCGCTGACCCGGTAGTTATGCTTTACTAAAAAATAAAAGGAGATCACAAAGGGCAAAATGAGTGAGAAACAATCAATTAATTTCTTGCGTGGGGTTCCTGCAGAAGAAGCCTTATCACGCCTTATTCCAATGGCGTCAGAGGGATACGAAAAAGTCATCAGGCGGTATGGGACGGATGTGCTTCAATACGGCCATTTTGCTGGATTCAAGCCACTGCGGGATCTGGTTGGCAGCTTACATCATGTTAATCCGGAACGAGTTATCGTCGGCAACGGCGGTCTGGAGGTTATCTCGCTTTTTTTCAAGTCTCTCCCCAGAGAAAGCAATATCATTGTTGAAGAAGCAAGTTACGATCGAGTAGTACTCGATGCAAAGTGCTATGGACATCATTTGATTGGTGTTAAATTGACACCGGAAGGGGTCGATTTGAACCAATTTAAAGACGTGGTTAACAAGAACGTGGTTGCGGCTTTTTACGGAATACCGTTCCATCAAAACCCAACAGGGATCAACTACACAGAAGAGAACCGAAAGGATGTTGAACGTATTTGCCGGGAACATAATATCCCCTGCGTATGGGATATCTGTTATCAAGCCCTTCGGTATGATGGAAAAACGAATGGCTCGATAGAAGTCTCAGAATGGGGACCCATTTTAACAAGCTCTTTTACGAAAACGATCTCTCCGGGAACTAAGTGCGGGTATATGATCGTTCCAAATCATTATGTGGGACATCTATCCGGCATTATTGCCAATACACGCATAAACCCCAACCTGCCGACCCAGGCGTTCATAGCCGATTTTATTGAATCGGGACGGTATGACGATTTCGTCAAATACTTGCGCAAACTGTACAGACCGAGAATGGAGGCATTAAATACCGTGCTCAATAGCCAGTTCCCTGGAGCGTTTCCAGTTGCAATCAGCGGCGGCTTTTTTGCCCCCCTCACCCTTGAGAATATTTCAAGTGATAAAGAAGCAACCTTCATCGAATCCGCAAAACAAGCTGGTGTGGGTGTCGCTGCTGCCTGGGATGCTCTCCCTCCCAACTGTAAGGAAGAAAAGCGCAAGAAAGGTCTTTTTATTAGATTGACCTTTCCGGCTTATGAGCCGGACAAAATTGAATGGGGCATTTTGAAGCTTAAAGAGACAGCAGAGCGTCTTGCTTGATGTAAAGGGTGTTGCATCCAGCCAGACGCTTAACTCAAGGTTACCTTCTCGACGCATAACCCGACGCTGCACCTGACAGCAGTGCAACCGCGCTAAACCGCGGCAGGTGAGCTTTACGTTCGCCGGAGAAAGAAAATGAACTACGACAAAGACAAAATAGATGAATATACTTTAGCACTCCTCTGCCTGGTGGTCCATCAAAGAGATGAGGGATTTGGCGCAAGGGTGTGGAAGGGATTTGACTGGGATACCATGAATAGGCTTCACGAGAAAGGATATATATCGAATCCCATAGGAAAAGCAAAATCGGTAGGAATGACTGAGGAGGGTTTTCTGAAGGCAAAGGAACTATTTGAACGACATTTTACTAAGGATTGAAATCGTCTTCTTTTAGAAATCCCGCACCGCGTTTCCTAAAGAACAAGGGACTTTCTGTGGATTGAAACTTCTGCTCCTTGCGTTCGAAGTCCGAGGTAGCCTCTTGGTAATTCCTGTTTTCCATCGATTGATATCTCGCTGAGGTTGAAATGTTTTTTCAGCTTTAAGATATTTTCATTCTTCTGGCCCCTCAGATTCGAGACCTCTTTCGGGTGACAAGAGAATAGAGCTTGACCATTTTTCTGAGAGACCTGGAGAAGAGACGTAGCCATGTCGAAGAAGATGGCGGAATCGACAAGCTGACGAAAAGCAGGGTGGTAGGGCCCTGCGAGAAAATCCCTTTGCAACTCCATGGTAGGCTGAAGACCGATGCGAGCGACGGGGATGGATGAATTTTCCAACCTGAGAATGCCTCTTTTAAGCCACTGAACAGCCTCTTCCAAAGACAGGGGGAAATATCCTCCATTTCTCCAGAGGATTTCGAGAGGAGCGCCTTTGAGGACGAGCGTGGGATGGATCCTCACGAAACCGGGCTTAAGTTCCACGATCTGATCAAGGGTATGGAGAAAACGATCGCACGTATCACCCGGCAGACCGATCATCAGTTGAAGTCCCACCTCGAAATTTCCCCTTTTTAATCGGAATACGGCATCGAGTGTATCTCTTGCACAATGACCTCTATTGGCAAGCGTGACGACTTCATCGATCATCGATTGCACCCCGACTTCTATAGTCTTCACCCCATATTCTTTGAGCAAGGAAAGCGTCTCTTCATCCAGGGCATCAGGCCGGGTGGAGATACGGATCGAATCGATCAGACCAGAGGCGAGGAAGGGCCGAACTTCTTTCAGATAACAAACTTGATCATCCCTGTGGATCGCTGTGAAACTTCCACCATAAAAGGCGACCTGTTTCTCCCTATTTTTCTTATCGTGAGGGATTCCACCAAGAGAGGCTTCAATAAAGTTTCGAACGGAAGAAGGGGATGGGAGTCCTTCGGCTGCTGCCCTTTGATTGCAGAAGAGACAGCGTTCACGGCAGCCCAAGTTGGGGAGGAAAATAGGAATGATGAGGGGATTTGAGGTCATACGACCTTTAATTTCAAATTGCAGATTTCAGATTTCAAATTTGAGAATTTAGGTCTCAGATTTTTCAATTTGCAATTTGCGATCTGCAATCTGCAATTCTTCCAGGGCATCTCTGGCTGCTTCCTGTTCTGCCTCTTTTTTGCTTTTTCCCCACCCCTGTCCTTTTACTTCATCCCCGATCATGACAGATGCCTGGAATCTCTTATCATGATCTGGTCCGGACTCGTTCATCACCCGATACTGGGGAGACACGCCATGAGACTGCTGGGAGTATATTTGCAGAAGACTCTTATAATCATCAAATGCTACAGACGGAGTTTTGGCCTGAAGATAAGGTTCGAAATGTTCTTGAATGATCTCCAAGGTCCGATTGAACCCTGAATCCATGAAGATCGCTCCGATCAAGGCCTCATACGTATTGGCCAAGATAGAAGATTTTTGCATCCCTCCGTTCGACTGCTGGCTTTTCCCGAGGAGGAGGTAGCCTTCTAATTGAAGGTCCTTAGAGAGAGATGCCAGGAAGCTCCTTTTCACCAGCTGGGATCTGATCATAGAAAGGGTTCCTTCCTGGGCGTCGGGAAATTTGTGAAGGAGAAGGTAGCTGACTGCAAGATTGAGGACCGAATCTCCGAGAAATTCTAAAACCTCGTTGGCACCTTTTTCAGGATGATTGGTTTCATAGATGAAGGACTTATGCGTGAGGGCCTGGTCGAGCCATTTGATCTCTTTGAACCGATAACCCAGACGGCCTTCCAATTCTTTTAGAGATGCCAACCTCTCTTCATCCACGCTATCTCTCCAAAACTTCTCCGGTCACACCCTTTTCAGCCAACCCGGTCACCCTGACGATCCATTCCCGATTGACCCGATCCGGATGATCTTTCATCCCGTTTTCGTTGACGAGCAGAACAGGGACGTAGTTTCGGGAAAGACCTTTCCATCTCCCAGTACTTTTTTCTTTGCGGTCTTCTATTAGGACGCTCAGCTCCTGATCGAGAAACTGGCGATAGAAAGCGAGGCGTTTCTGTTTTCCCAGCTCCCTCATCGCCTCAGCCCTTTTCTTGATCTCCCTCTCATCCACCCTTTGAGGGAATTGGAACGCCGGGGTTCCCTTTCTCCTGGAAAAGGGGAAAACGTGAAGATAAGAGAAGGGCAGAGATTCGACGAACTCATACGTATGCTTAAATTTCTCTTCCGTCTCCCCTGGAAACCCTACAATCACATCTGCTCCGACGGAGAGGTGTGGAATCCTCAGATGCAATTCCCGGATGAGATCGGAAAGATAGGAACGGTTATAGCCTCTATTCATCTTTTCCAGTATCTCATCGTCTCCGCTCTGGATCGAGATGTGAAGATGGGGGCAGATCTTCCCGGATTGTGAGAGGGTCCGGATAAGTTCCGGTGAGAAATCTCCCGGCTCGATGGAGCTGAGCCGGATTCGATCAGGTGTCTCCTCTTTCTCCAGTTGTCCGATGAGTCTTTCCAAAGGAAAGGGAGGATCGAAGTCCAATCCATAGGCGCCCAGATGGATACCGGTGAGGACGACTTCTCTAAAACCCTTCTCTTTCAATACCTTCAAATTTCCAATTACCCTTTGGGGCTGAAGGCTCCTCGATCGACCCCTCGCGTGAGGAACAATGCAATAAGTGCATCGCCCATTGCAGCCGTCCTGAATTTTCAGGAAAGCACGGGTGTGGCGATGAAAGGAATGAAGAGAGGTTTCTGAAAAGGGCGCCTCCTTCTGAATATCCCCAACCCGGACTCTCGGATACTCGCCTTTTTGCATCAGGGGAAGCAAGTCAGGGATTTGGTTCTTTTCTTTGTTTCCCAAAAGATAGAGTGCTCCCTTCATCTCTAAGAAAGCGTCCGGCTCCACCTGGGGATAACATCCGGTTACGATGATCAAAGAGTTCGGGTTGGACCGCAAGGCCCTTCGAACCGTCTGTCTCGACTGAAAATCAGCTCGGTGAGTCACCGTGCAAGTATTAATGATGGCGACATCTGCCCCTCCCTCGAACGGAACAAGAGCATAGCCCCTCTGTTCCAAGGCGTCCATGAGCGCCTCAGACTCGAACTGGTTTACCTTACATCCGAGTGTAGCTACCGCGACAGTCGTCATTTTTGAATGCAGCAATCCAGAATACAGAAGTTGGAACAAAGAATCCAGAATCCAGAATAAAGAATCCAGAATAAAGAGGTTACTAATATGTTCTATATTATAGGTTCATTCTGGATTCTGACTCCTGACTCCTGGATTCTAGTCTCATCAGAGCTGGGCCAGTTTGATCTTTCCCCAGACACCCATCTTTTCCTGAACGACGATCAGTATTCCCTGCACCCCTGCGATCTCTTTTCCCACTCGAAGACCCAATTCGATATCTTTTTTCTCCCTTACGACATTCCCGACAGCCGTCGCTGCGGCATCGGCAAGCGCCGCAGACTTAGAGAGAATGCAAACAGCGTCTGCTTTCCCAAAGCTGAGAGAAGGGCCCACCGTTCCTGAGGAGGTACAGACGCCGAGAGGGGTTTCTTCGGGTGAGATCACAATCCCTATCTTAAGACTGAGAGGAGAATCGCCTGCATAGATTCCGATGGTTCGTTCCTTGGAGGCGGCCAAATAGATATCCCCACCGTTTTCTACGATCACCTCTTTCGAAAACTTGAGCAGATCTTTCGAGACCGATTCGGCTATGGCTCCGGCCACAGCAGCCATGGGCCCGACATGGGCTAGTTGAGAGGTTCGAATCATCTCCCGGACAATCTCCGGGGCGTAAGGGTCATCAGAGAGAGGGACGAGGCTTTTTTGAAATTCAGGGTTCATCGCGATGTGGGTTTCAAGCTGATAACGGTATTTGAACACCGATTCTCTGGTCTCTTTCGAAAGATCTCTGTCTGCCCGGACGAGGAGATCGGTTTCCTTAACAATGACCTCAAATTTAACGAGGTCATCGGTCTTGACCAAGTTTCGGTAGGTCCGCTTTTCATACATGGTAAGCCTTATAAGATGTTCATTATAATATTCAGAAATATTAGGTGTCAATTTGCTAAGTATTTGATTTCTTGCAATTTGTGGATAAGAAGATATAAAATTTTTAGTATGAGCCAAGACATCGTTCCGGCAGACAAAGAATTTAGAAAAAGATTTATTGTCTTCCTTATGCTTATCGTAATCGTTTTCGTCGTCACCATAGTCTCCATGAAGAGTTATCTGGATCAGATGGAACAACTAAGACGAGAGGACCCGGGTTTAGCCGGGAAGAAAGTAGTGTTATTGCTTAAATGGTGGATGGGTTTAGGTTCCTTACCGGTCTTAGGATTGGCGGTTTATCAAATCATCTTGGCAAGGAGGATCTTGAAATCAGGCCGATTTCCACCACCAGGGATGAAGGTGATCAGGGATACGAAAATTCAAACCGGAGCCAAAGCCAAAAAGGTGGCGATCTCTCTCATTGCCCTTTCATCGATTATAATTGTGATTATCCTTTTTTTGGTATATTTACCATATGCCTTTGAAAAGAAATTATTGAAAAAAAGTTCCGCTGTAGAAAGGGGCGTCTCAGAGAAGGAAAGAAGGGTAATAGAATTGAAATGGAAAGGAGGTGAAACGAAATGAAGGGTTTAAGAACAGCCATGGTTGTAATGGTTTCTTTCAGCCTTATGTTCACCCTGGCCGTGGCGGCAGGAGATGTGGGGAAGGGAAAAACTCTTTTCAACGATCCGAAGTTCGGCGGAGGCACGGCCGGGGTCTCTTGCAACTCGTGCCATCCGGATGGCAAAGGGCTGGAGAAAGCTGGCGACATGAAAGGCCTTGAAAAACAGGCGAATGCCTGTATCCAGAATGCGCTCAAAGGCAAGGGAATCGATCCCAAATCTGCCGAAATGGCAGACATCGTTGCCTATCTTAAGTCTCTGAAGGGAAAAACTCCTGCGGCAGAAACCCCGAAGAAATAGGTTGCGACGAGGAAGACTCCTTCCGAGAGAGCAGGGTGCGCTGTAGTGACAATCGGCCACCCCACGCGCACCCTGGGGACGTTTATCCACCTTGCCTTCCTAGTCTTTTCTTGCATGGACAAAACCCTCTCAGGAAAGACATTGATACAGAGGGGACGGAATCGGGGATGGTTCCTCCCCTAGATCCTTGGCCTGAGAACAGTAGAAACGACATCGGACGCTGCATCGGGTCGTGCCATTCGCTTGATAGCCTGCTGCATTCTTGAAAAGCGTTCTTTGTCCGCTAGGAGAGTATCGATCTTATGAGCCAAGGCCGGAAGGTTATTGCATCGGATTCCCACTCCTTCCTCCAGAAAATGGTCGCTGTTCCTTTCCTCTTGACCCGGAATGGGATTGACGATTACCAGAGCAAGTCCCCGGGCCAATGCCTCAGAGCTGGTCAGCCCTCCAGCCTTTCCGACCAACAGGTCTGAGGCAGCCATCCAGCTATCCATTTCATCGGTAAAGCCGATAATCTTCATCGGATGCCGCGTGTCTGAAAGGTTTTTCAGATGGTCCTCAAGACGCTTGTTACGACCGCAAATGACAACAATCTGGATAGGGTGTTGAACCTTGTCGATGGCACGCACAAGTGATTCAACCGGCCCCACACCGTAAGCTCCGGCGGAGACCAAAAGGGTTGTTTTGTATGGATCGAGGCCAAGGTTAATTCGGGTCTCTACCTTGGGTTTTTCCGTGCCGAATTTCAGATCGATGGGAATCCCTGTGACAAATATCGTTTCAGGTGGAATTCCTAAGGCAGCCAGATAGACCCGTGTCTCCTCGCAGGCAACAAAGTACCAGTCCACGTTTTGGAGTATCCACATGGCGTGGGCATCGAAGTCCGTGACCACCACGCCGACTGGAATATCGAGGATTTTTTTCTTTCTCAAATAGAGGAGTATCTCAGCGGGAAGAAAATGAGTGCACAAAGCAAGATCGGGATTTTCCTGCCTGATCAGTTTGAGCAAAGGGCCTGTATTGAGCCGATCCAGAGCCAATCGCCGCTTTTGAAATTGCCAAGGACGGTCAAAGGTTTTGTAGAGCCAGCCGAGAAGGTCCGGCCCGCGGGTCATGAGGTCCACATAGAGATCAGAGTAAATCTTTCTAAAGACGGGATTTGTGTAACGGAGGACTTCGACGTGGCGTGCGGAAACTCCCTTTACCTCAAAGGCGGAGACAAGCGCATCCGCTGCCCGAAGATGGCCAGTGGCTGCTGCAGCGGATAGAACCATTACGGAATCTGGCTTTGCCGCCGAATCTTTTTTCATTTAAACCCCTCCCTTATTTCAGGCCTCTTTCAGCATCTTCTCCCAAACAAAGGGCCCTTGCTTCCCGGCTCGCCGTCAGTGTGGATGCAGACCCCTCTTTGATCACACGACCGTTTCTCAGGAGATATCCCCGGTTGGAAATAGCTAAAGTGAGTTGGATCTCCTGCTCTACAATAAAGAGCGTGAGTCCCCCCTTGTTCATCTCTCTGAATGTGGCAAAGACTTCATCCATCAGACGGGGTGCTAATCCTAAGGAGGGCTCATCCAGCAGCAGGAGTTTAGGCCGGCCCATCATCGCCCTTCCTATGGAGAGCATCTGTTGCTCGCCTCCGCTGAGGGTTCCCGCTCTTTGATGGGCTCTCTCTTTGAGCACGGGGAGGAGTTGATCGAGCCGCTCCAAGTTTTTTCTTATCTCCCTCTTTTCGTTCCTATAAAGGTAAGCGCCCATCATCAGATTGTCGATGACAGAAAGGGTAGGGAAGATGTGGCGTCCTTGAGGAACATGGCTGATCCCTTTGGAGACGATCTTGGGAGGGTTCAGGTTGGTGATATCCTCCTGTTCGAAAATGATCCTTCCTTCAGTGGTCTTCAAGATTCCGGAGAGGGTGAGTAAAAGGGTGGTCTTTCCTGCCCCATTAGGTCCTAAAAGAGAGACGATCTCTCCCTGTTTGACCTCCAGGTAAGCTTCATTTAATGCAGGCAGAGGCCCATATTGGACGGTCAGTTTTTTGATCTTGAGCATCGTACTTTTTGCCTATTGGACGCTTAGAAGTTAGATTGTTGCCAAATTAGCAAAACAATTTCTGATGTTAAGCGAAGCGCCAAATACCAAGCGCCAAATTCCTAATAAGCTCCAATGACCGAAATTCAAAATTTCAGAAAAAGTCGTTTCGATCATTTGAGCTTGAAAATTGAGATTTATTTGGGATTTGGCATTTGTCATTTGGAATTTCTATGGTCTGTCTCGTGTCCCGGCAGAGCCGCGAGTTAAATAGGCCTCCATCACCACTGGGTTCCTTCTCAGACTTTCCGGTGCCCCTTCAGCAATCAGATCGCCATTATGGAGGACCGCGATCTCATCGGCGATCTCCATCACCATGCCCATGTGATGCTCCACAATGAAGACAGTGACCCCCTTTCGTCTGATCTCTGAGATCCGTTCTGAAAGCTGTTCGATTTCGCTCGGGGTCAGTCCGGATGCCGGTTCATCCAGGAGGAGGAGCTGCGGCTTCATGGCAAGGGCTCTGCCTAACTCCAGGAGTTTTTGTTTTCCGTAGGGGAGCTGGGAAGCCATGGATTCCCATTTGCCAAGGAGCCCCAGGGAATTCAGGATACCCTTCGCCTCCTTCAGGGACTCCTTCTCCGACGTTCTGATCCAGGGGAGCCAAAGCCCGTAGGAGAACAAACTCCCTTTTAACCTTTGATGCATCCCGGCCATGACATTCTCCACCACAGTCATGTTCCCCCAAACCTGCACTGTCTGAAAGGTTCTTCCTATTCCAAGGGCGGATCTCTCATGGGATTCCATGTTGGTAATGTCTCGTTCTTTGAAAAGGATTTTCCCTGAGTCAGGTTTCTCCACGCCGCTGATCAGATGGAAGAGGGTGCTCTTTCCGGCTCCGTTGGGGCCGATCAGTCCCTTGATGCTTCCCTCTTCCACTTTCAGGGAAACCCGGTCGAGAGCCTTTATTCCATCATATTCCTTTGTGATCTCTTCTATTGAGAGCAGTGACATTAAAGTTTTCCCTCGTCTCTCTTCCTCTTTTTTGCCCAATAACCGATCAGGTAAAGGATCCTGACATTCAAGCGGGTTCCAATCCCATCCGGGAAAAAGATGAGCAAAAGAATCAGGATGACGCTGTATATGGGGAGGCTGTACTCCTGGTACCTGCTCAGAATATCCATCAGCCAGGTGAGAAGAATGGCTCCTGCAACGGGACCGTAGATAGTCCCCATTCCTCCCAGAATCACCATCATTACGATCGGAACAGTAACCCCAAGGCCAAAGGCTTCCGGATTGGCTGTTGACATGATGCAGGCAAAGAGACTCCCGGCCAGTCCGGCAAAGGCAGCGCCTAAGACAAAAATCTCCAGCTTTATCCGTGGAACATTAATGCCCACACTCGAGGCGGCGTCCTCACTGGCCGCCACAGCCAAGAGGGCCCGGCCCAGTTTAGAGCGGACCAGATTTTTTGAGAAAATGAATAAGCCGGTGACCACCCCCCAGATAAGATAATACTGTCTGAGATAGGTATCAAAGGAGAACCCCATCACGGAAAACCATGGGATGCCGAAAATACCGATGACTCCGCCGGTGAGATTCGTAGACTCTCTCACCATGACCAAAAAAATTTCTCCAAACCCCAATGTGGCCAAAGCTAAGAAGTATCCCTTCAATTTGAGGATTGGCCTGCCGATGAGATAGGCGACTGCAGATGCGGAAAGAGCCGATGCCCAAAGAGCGACAAAGGGTGAAAAGCTATGACGAGTGGTGAGAATGGCTGTGGTATAGGCTCCGACTCCAAAGAAGGCAGCGTGTCCTAAAGAGATCTGCCCTGCATAACCCATGAAGAGGCTTAATCCCAAGGCTAAGATGGCATAGATTCCCGCTAACACCATAACATGATGAAAATGCGGATCAGACCAGATCAGAGGGGCCAAGCCTATTGCACCCAGATAATAGAGGTCTTTCTTTTTAAACTCTTTCTTGTGATAGAGGTAGGGATCGGGTGCGATTAAAGAGATTAACCACAACGGCACCAGGTAAAAAACGTCCCTTTTTCTAAAGTCCCTTTGCGACCTCTTTGTTGTTTGAGGAACCATGTTCTCCTGGCGGCTCAAGTTTAAATTCCAATTTCCAAATCCCAAATTCCAAATAATGTCCAAGCACCAAAATCCAATCAAATAATTGTTCCTCGGACTTCGGTCATTGGAATTTGGTGGTTCATATTTTTTCTCTTTTTTTACCATCGGCGGCTGTCGATAAAGGGTGACCCTAAAATTCCCTTTGGCCGGACATATAGAATGAGTAATAAAATTACGAAAGCGACCGCGTCCTTATATCCTGAAGGGATAAAGGCCAGGCTTAAGGATTCCACAATTCCGAGGACAAAGCCCCCAAGAATAGCGCCGGTATTCTTTCCCCAGCCTCCCAGGACGGCGGCGATAAAACCTTTCAGACCTAAAAGTGTGCCGGAATTATAGCTGGTGAAGAAAATGGGGGTGATCAGGATTCCGGCGAAGGCACCGACTCCTGCGCTCACTCCGAAAGCTAAGAAGACCATCAGACTCCTTGATATTCCCAGGAGGTCGGCCCCCAAAGGATCCGTTGAACTTGCCTCCATGGCCTTTCCCAACAAGGTTCGATGTGAAAGAAGATAGAGAAAGATCAGTAAGACAAGAGTGGATACCAAGGCCCACACGCTTTGGGGAAGCACCGAGATTCCCCAGAACGTTAGAGGTTGTTCATCGGTGAAGGGAGGAAGAGCTTTGGGCAGCGTTCCAAAAATAAGGCCGCTTGTACTGCTGAGGAAGATGGAAATCCCTAACGTGGCCATGATGAGGATGAGGATGGAGGCCTTTCTCAAGGGATAAAGGACTGAGAGATACATCGCGAAGCCGATCAGAACCACAATCGTGACGGCGATCAGAGCGGCTAAGGGATAGGGAAGTCTAACGCCGTTCAGAAGGAAGAAGGTGACGACTCCTCCTAACATGACAAATTCCCCTTGGGCAAAATTGATGATCTGGGAAGCCCTGGAGATGGTCACGAATCCCAAGGCCACCAAGGCATAGATGGCCCCCATCGTTATACCCGAGGAAAGGAGTTGAGGAATATACGCCCAAAAGTCCATGAGGTTACGCGGTCACAAAAAAAAGGGTAAGCCAATTTCACCGACTCACCCCTCATTTACCATATAAGCTATATTTTCTTCAACCTTTATTCGAATTCGGGAAGTTTGAATCTCTTGAACTTACCTCCTTCGATCCGAACGAATACCATATCCTTTTTGCTTAGGCCATCATGGTCCGTGGGGCTGTAATTGTAAATTCCATGACAACTCTTAAGTCCCTTGGTATTCTCCAGAGCTTCCCTGAAGGTGGCCCGCGTGACCTTGCCTTGGCATCGCTTCAGTGCGTCATAGATTAGGCCTATCGTATCATGACCATAGCCAGTGAGTTGGTCCGCCCCCACTCCGTAACGATCCCTGAAACGCTTATCAAAATCGATGTTGATGGCCCGAACAGGATCATTCTCATCGAGCTGATCAAAGACCACAGGTTTTGCAGCAGGGAATTCAACTCCCTCCATCGCCTCTCCACCTAGGGCGATGATAAAACCGAACCCAAAGGCATGCGTCCCAAGGATCGGAATCTTAATTCCCTGGGTCCGTAAATTTTTGCAAATGATCGGGCCTGGCGGGCCGCCGGTACAGGCATAAAAGGCATCCACTCTTTCTTTTTCGATGATGGGCTTGAGCTTGATGATCTGGGGAGTCATGTCGATGTCGGTTGGTTTATGGGTCTCCTGAGAGATGATGACCTTCGTCCCTTTTTGTTCCCCAAAGGTTTTGTAATAGTTGGCCAGGCTTTGAGCCAGGGGCCATGCGCCATGGAAAACAACAACCTTTTTATATTTTCTGGCCAAAGAAAGGTCCACCAGCTTCTGGGAGACAATGATATCGCTCTGGGCGATGTTAAAGGCCCATTTTTGTTTTAAGCCTCGAACCATCGGATTGGAGGGACAGATGATCATATTGGCGATCTTCTCCCTTTCGGCAATGGCCCTGGTCGTTGCCTGTAAATTATCCTCAAAAGGGCCTACGATGGCGATAATTTCTTTGTCGGTGGTGAACTTGGTCATATTGGCCGCAGCTCTCCCGGGATCAAAGCCATTATCCTCGAAGACGAGCTCAAGAGGGTGTCCATTAATGCCACCCATCTTATTTATCGTTTCCACTTCCAACACCATACCATTTTTCACGGTTTTGGTCACCTCTGCCCAGGGCCCGGTGAACTCAAGGTTGACTCCAATCTTATAAGGTCTCTCAGCGACGTAAGCAGGAGAAGCCCAAACCATGAAAATCAGTGTCAAAACGAATAGCAAAGAAATGATCTTCTTCATTGTATTACCTCCTTAGGTAAGATGTAGCGCCCCCATGAAATAGGGACCAATGGCTTGACGTCGGCACCTGCCTACCGGTAGGCCCTACACCTAATATGGTACGGGGCAGGCAGGAATGCCGACGCTACATATATTAAAGGTACTTCTGTATCAGAATCTCAGCGATCTGGACGGCATTGAGCGCCGCACCCTTCCGGATATTGTCCGCAACGATCCACATATTGATCCCGTTGGGGATCGATTCATCCTCGCGAATCCTTCCAACAAAGGTTTCGTCCTTGCCCGCCGCATGGATGGCCAGAGGATATTCAAACTTCTTCGGGTTATCCACGACCACCACTCCGGGTGCCTTCGAAAGGATCTTTCGCACCTCATCCGATTTCAACTTCTTTTCTGTCTCGATATTGACGGATTCCGAATGACCATAGAAGACAGGGACTCTTACAGTCGTGGCGGTTACACCGATTGAATCGTCCTCCATGATCTTCTTCGTCTCGTTAACCATCTTCAACTCCTCTTTCGTGTAACCGTTATCGAAGAAGACGTCAATGTGAGGAAGACAGTTGAAAGCAATTTGGTGCGGGTATACTTCTTTCTTGATCTCCTGTTGATTGTAGACAGCCAAGACCTGAGTTTCTAATTCTTTGATTGCTCTCTTTCCTGTTCCGGAGACGGCCTGATAGGTAGAGACCACGACCCTTTTGATCCGGGCGACATCATGGATAGGCTTCAGTGCGACCACCATCTGGATCGTCGAGCAGTTGGGGTTGGCGATAATATTCTTTTTTGGATATTGAGCAATCGCATGAGCGTTCACCTCTGGAACCACAAGCGGGACCTCAGGGTCCATCCGGAAGGCGCTGGTGTTGTCAATTACCACACAGCCCGCTTTTCCAGCAAGGGGTGCAAACTTCTCGCTCACCGAGCCTCCTGCAGAAAAGAGGCCGATATCGACTCCAGCGAAGGAGTTTTCGTTGAGGACTTGCACGGTATAGGACTTTCCTTTAAACTTCATCTTTTTGCCCGCGCCCCGCGTGGAGGCAAGAAGCTTCAGCTTATCTACTGGAAAGTTTCTCTCCTCGAGAATAGCAACCATCTCATTTCCTACCGCACCAGTGGCCCCTACGACGGCCACATTGTATTTCTGTTTCTTCATGGAATCCTCTCCAATCGCCTTTTCTTTAACCTTTGCAGATGTTTGTCGCCTCGAATTCCAGTGTCCAAATCCGAGAACCCCCCTCACCCTTCCCCTCTCCCCCGAGGGGAGAGGGATGGGGCGAGGAGTTTAGAGTTTCGGTTATTGAGATATTGGTTATTGCTTGATCAGTAGTACTTGTCATTTGGAATTTATGTTTTAAAAAGGGGTGCCTTCTGAAAACCCCTGGTCTGTAGATACCACTTTGTACCCATGTAATAGATACAAGAGAGAAGAGGACGTTGTCAAGAGGGAAAGCGGTCAAAAAGAGACGAGGAGAAAAGGAAGATACTCCTGGAGCTTGGATTGAAAAAGATAAAGGGAAAAGAAAAGGAAGCCTTTATCCCGGTGGGCTATCGGAGAAGAAAGGTTAAGTTCTATGCTCTCTTTTTTCGAAGATGCAGGATCAATCCGCCATCCTCAATCAACTCCTGCATAAAAGGCGGGATGGGTTTTGCAAGAAATTCCTTCTGCTGTGTCACGTCGAGGATCTCGCCTGTCGTCAGATCGATTTGAACCAGATCTCCGTCTTGAATCTCCTTCGACGCCTCATAAGATTCGAGGAGGGGGAGACCCTGGTTAAATCCATTCCGGTAGAAGATGCGAGCGAAGCTCCCCGCAATGATACATGTGATTCCGACTGCCTTCAAGGCAAGGGGAGCATGTTCCCGGGAGGAACCGCAGCCAAAATTTTTCTCGGCCACGAGAATGTCTCCCTTCTTGACTTCCCGAACAAACTCAGGCCGCTCATCCTCCATCGCATGCTTGGCCAGCTCCCCCGCATCTGTCTGATTGAGATAACGTGCAGGGACGATCGCATCCGTATCTACATCCGATCCAAATTTCCAGACTCTTCCTTCAAGTTTCATTGTTTTCCTTTTAAGAAGGGCTCAAGGATTCGAGGGTTCAAGGGTTCTTGTTAATTCTTAAGATCTCACTCGACCCCTGGACCCCTTGAATCCTTTTTTAATGACTTCTTCGGGATGGGAGATTCTTCCCTTGATAGCACTCGCTGCGGCCACTGCAGGGCTTGCGAGATAGACCTCACTCTGAGCGTGGCCCATTCT
>DATHCH010000041.1:0-8256 GCA_035319625.1 Thermodesulfobacteriota bacterium | reverse complement strand
GCAAGACCAGGACGTGGTTGCGGATGCCAAATTTCCCGTCTTTTCTTTCGTATCCAGTAATATCACTCACTCGTCGCATAAAGGACTCCCTGAAAGGTAACATCTACCTTCGTTCATTTCTTCCACCGCTTGCTTTCAAGGGTATGCGTATGAACCCATTCGCCTTTCTTGATATCGCGGGTGGTGACTGCCACGATCTCTCCATACTTGATGATTTCCTCTCCCTTTGGAATATCCCGAAGAGCGATCTTGTGGCTGGCCGGTATCTCCTCCAAGGTCGGGAATCCTACTATCCCTTTTGCCATGGCGAAGTCTCCGATACCCAGCGTTCTTAGGGCGACGGCCACATTATCTCTTGAATGAATGATGAGAATGTTGTCGGTCATGGGTTCTCCTTATGCGGTAAATCGAGCTGAAATAGTCACCAAAAAATCTGTCCGGCACAAGTTCAAATGTCAAAATTCCTGCCTACCGGCAGGCAGGCAAATATCAAAGGAATACCAAAGAGAATTAATGTCAAAACTTTTCTTGTTCAAATTTCTCAATTCGAACTTTGGGTTTCCTTTGAACTTTGAGCATTGACATTATTCAGGCGCTTGCATGTACATCATTGTGCCGTCCTGAACCACGGCCACCTTTGCTCTCCCTGGGAATTCTTTTTCGGCCAGAGCCAAGACTTCGGGCCAGGTCTTGACGATGACGGCATCGTCCACATGGCAAATCATGTCCAGACTGGTCCGATCGGGATAGGGGACCATGACAATCAATTTCTTCATCAACCTTTGCGCGAGACCTCTTGGTCTTGCAAAAAAATGACGGCCGCCGTAATCGCTTCCCCAGCCCCGCATCACGTAGTGGGGGACCTGACCTTCCGGAGCGTCTGAAATCAACACTCCCACCCCCTGCTGGGGTTTTAACAGGGTCAGGGCGAAAATAATGGCGATGGCCGACTCGTTGGCCTTGGCATAGGCGTTACAAATTGCGAGGTCATATCCGTTAGCATGAGGGATTCCGTAGTGCCCTTTTCCTTCTTCTGCACCGGCGGCATGAGTGGCTCGGAAGGGGCCGGCGTAAAGACTGGTGATCTCTCCCCGACGATTGATCAGGCAATCCACTTTGAAGTTTAAACCGACGGCGTCCCCGCCCGCATCGCATTCCGCCCGCATGATGTTGTTGGAAAAATTTCCGAGCCCGCTTCGAGCCTGGTCCCGGTAGAGTTGATTGTGAAATTGATTGATGGTCTCGATTCCGGCCACTCCCGGAAGAATGATCTTGGCACCGCCCCCGAACCCCACGTGGGCGTGAGGCGTAATGCATCCGATCCCGATCTTCAAATCGCAGTTCATGAATTCCCGATTGAACCAGAGCTCTACTCCAGTCGGAGTCCTTCCCACACGCACGGTATTCTGGAAAGGGTCGTGATTGTAAACGGCATAATTTTCTACAGTCTCATCGCCCAATTTCTTGCGGGCGTTGATCATGTCGTAAACTCCGTGCGATCCCAAAGCCCAGATAAAGCGGATCTGATCCTTGTTCATCCCCGCTCTGTGCAAGGATTCGAGGACGTACGGGGCGATTTCCTTTACCGGCGTGGGGCGGGTCATGTCATCGAAAACAATGGCCGCCTGCTTTTTCCCCTTGGCCATTTGTGTGAGGGGTGGTCCTTCGACAGGATGATCCATCCTCTCTCGAATTTGTTCCGGAGTGAGCCTGGGTTTATCAAAACCCGGCGGATTGAGGTTGTCCACCTCCCACCGCTCCGGGAAGGTCAGCTCCCATTCCTTGTTCTCATACCAAAGCCTGGAGGGAATCCAGATTTTCTTCATATCATTCTCCTACCAAGATCACGATGACTTTCCTGGGTCCGTGCATACCTTTGAACGGAATCCCCCGGATATCCGCGGTCATGCTCGGTCCCGTGATGAAACAGAATTGGCTGGGGAGATTCTTTTTTTCCCCAAAGATTTTTTGGATCGCCTGTTCATAGACTGCGAGCATTCTTTCCACCGGTACGATGGCAATATGCAGAATCGGAGCCAGAGACGTCAACCTCGCCTGGTCCTTGTTATGAACGAGGCCCAGCGTTCCGGATTCGGCGACAGCGAAATCAGCGCCGGTAATGCCTGCATCGACTTCGCCGAAGACCGCATCCTTGAAAGAATCCCGGCTGTCAAAATCCTGGGGAGTGATGACCTGAACTTTGTTTTTCTTCCCCCAGGCGGCTAAATTGAGCGAGGCGATGACATCGTCTGTGCTGGTCATCACCTTCTTCAGCCCTTCCTCTTTTGCGATTTGAGAGAGTTTTTCCAGGGCTTCCTGGCGATCCTTGACCCGATGGACGATCCCTGCTTCTTGCGAAAGGTTTTTCGAAAAAGTCTCTATCAATTCTTCCATGGTTAGAGAAAGCTCCTTCAGGACTGGTCTCTCCGGCCTGGAAGCTACCGCTCCCCTCGGAGCGGACATAAGTTTACGCAGAATTTCGTCCCGCGCAGTTTGTTCCACTTGAATAACCTCTCTGAAGTTTAGAATTCAGAATCCAGAATGGAAACATATTAATCTTTGTGAATTTTCTATTGTGGCTTCTGACTCCTGAATTCTGTTTTCTGTGTTTCTTTCCAACGATCGTGAAACGTTTTTCCAGCCATGGCCGGCAAGTCCCTGCTTCTAAACCATCCTTTGAAAAGGCCTCCCACCTCACGGAGCATCCCTTCGTGCGCCTCTTTGTTAACGAAAGGGCGGACGAATCGCATCCCCCAGTTCCACAACCGGTGCCGGGTTACTGCCCAAGTCCATAAACGGAAAAATATCCTTTCCACCAAAGGGCGTTTTTTTGCCCGCAAGGCTGCATCTCCCGATACATCCTTCGCCCGGTAATGAAGGAATAGACTGGGATGATCAATACCAGCCGGACAGATGCTTTTGCATGACCCACAAAGGGTGGTGGCCCGGTAGAGGTCCTGCGTTCTCTCCAACCCGAGAAGAAGCGGATTCAGGACTTGGCCCATCGGTCCTGAATAAACCCAGCCGTAAGCATACCCGCCGATTTGCCGATAAACCGGACAGCCGTTCAAACAGGCGCCGCAGCGGATGCAACACATGGCCTCTCGGGCAATCTTGTCCTGATAAATCCTGGAACGGCCGTTATCGACTATGACGACAATCAGCTCCTCCGGTCCGTCAATCTCATCGCTCTTTTTAGGGCCGTTGTCCATTGAAACGTAAACAGAGAGCTTTTGTCCGGTGCAGTTTCGGCATAGGAGCCTTATCAAGTGCAGCGCATCCTCCAGCGTGGGGACCACTTTTTCGAGGCTCATTACCGATATCAGCGTGCGGGGGGAGGATTTGTTGAAACGGATGTTTCCTTCGTTTTCTACGTTCACAATCGTGCCAGTTTCAGCCACCGCCATATTCACACCCGCAATGCCCATCTCGACCCGATGAAATTTATCACGCAGAAAAATCCGCGCCGCATGCCCCAGTTGCACAGGGTCCGAGGTCGGTTCCTTCAAGTCGATCTTCTCCATGAACAGATCCCGCACCTTTGCGACGGGGATATTAATGGCAGGACCCACAATATGGAATGGAGGGACACCCAAGAGTTGGATGATGAACTCCCCGAGGTCTGTCTCCCAAGTCTTGACGCCATTTTTCTCCAGAGCCTCATTGAGACCTATCTCCTCTGTCACCATGGATTTTCCCTTGGTGACATATTCGATTCCCCGCTCTTTGGCGAGGCAGACGATGTATTGGCCCGCCTCGTTCGCATCCCGAGCCCAAAAAACTTTGGCTCCGTTAGACAGGGCATTTTTTTCAAACTCCTCCAAAAGTTCGGGGAGCCGTGCAATGGCCTCTGCTCGGATGATTGCCCCGTAAGCCTGGGCTGCCGCAGCGTCGGGGAACGTTGAGAGCGCAGTTTCCCGCCTTATGCGGACAAAGTTAGCTCCCGCTTTCAGGAAGGTGTAGGCTTTTCGCAACTCCTCTCTGGCTACCTCTGAAAATTGTTCTGTTTTAACTTCCATCCATCTCCTCTACTGACGATGAGCATGAAACAATGGACGATAAACGATGAACCGTGAACTATCTTTTTTGTTCATTGTCTATTGTCCGTTGTTCGTGGTTTCCTGATATTGGGCCAGGAAGCTGGCCAGATGCATCACCTTCTTCCCGGGATGGTTTCTGGTGAGAAACCCGCCAATGTTCAGAAGACAACCCGGTTCGCAAAGAAGCAGAAGGTCGGCCCCGCTCGATAAATAGTCCTCCGCTTTATCCCTGACCATCGATTCGGAGACATCCGGATAATGATTGGCGAACTCCCCTCCGAACCCGCAGCAAGTATCCGCCGCATTCAAAGAGACCAGTTGAGTCCCTTTTACCGCACGGATTAATTTTTTGGGCTGCTCGGAAACTCCCAGACCGCGGAGGATATGACAGGATTCATGGTAGGCGACTTTTCCTTCAAATGAGGCGCCGAGATCTTCTACTTTCAAGATATCGACCAGGCACTGAGAAAGCTCATAGATCCGGAGACCAAGTTCTTCCGCCCGTTTCCTCCACTGCGGTTCCTCAGCGAGAAGCTCCGGATAATGGTATTTGACCATACAGACGCAGGAACCCGAAGGACTGACCACTTCTTCGTCGTCCCCGAAGACTTGGATAAAATGTTTGGCCGCTTTTTTCGCCTGTTCACGATATCCGGCATTGATGGCCGGTTGGCCACAGCAGGTTTGTTCTATGTGATAGATCGGTTTCACCCCTGTCCGGCGAAGGAGCGACACCGTGGCCTCGCCGATATGGGGGAGAAAGAGGTCAACCGTACAAGGGATGAATATGGATACAGCTTTCACCGAGCACTCCTTTTCCTCAATGCGGAGTTCAGATGACGGAGTTGTTTGTTCGTCCTTTCTCCCTTGGATAATTTCGTCCCTCAGAATCGAGAGAGTATTCGGATCTCCCAGACCCTGCCGGTCAAACAATAAAGCTTCACTGGTGAATGAGAGAGCGAAAAGCGGAATGGAATCTATGACCTGCTCACGGACGCTATATCGTGCTCCCGCCGTCTATGGCAATGACCTGGCCTGTGACATAGCTGGACGCATCCGAAGCCAGGTAGAGGACGGCCCCCACCATCTCCTCGGGATCAGCCGGCCGCGCCATCGGAGTTCTGCTCATGGCCACTCGAAGGATATCCGGGTTTTTCCAAAGGGCTTCGCTGAAACGAGTTCTAGTGAGCCCCGGAGCAATGGCGTTTACCCGGATATTGTACGCAGCCCAGTGCTGAGCCATCACCTTTGTGGCCATAATGACACCGGCCTTGCTGATGGAGTAAATGGGCAGTATGTCGGGAGAGATTCCGGCGATGGAGGCGACATTGATGATGTTCCCTCCGCCTTTTCCTTTCATTGCCTTGGCCACTGCTTGACTCAAAAAAAACAGCCCCTTCAGATTCAGGTTCATAATCGAATCCCAGGCGCGCTCGTCTACGTCTATGGCCGGAGCCATCGTGGGATTCGTGGCAGCATTGTTCACCAAGATGTCGATCTTCCCGAACTCCTCCAAGACCCTTTTAACGAGATTGTTGATCTCCTCTATCTTCCCTACATGAGCCGCAACAGGCAGACATTTCCTTCCTCTTTTCTTTATCTCTTCCGCCACTTTTTCCAAGTCGGGGAGTTTCCGGCTGGCAATGGCCACATCGGCTTCGACCTTGGACAATCCTAAGGCTATTGCTTCGCCAATCCCCCGGCTGGCTCCGGTGATGAGGGCAACCTTATTCTTTAGAGAAAATTCCATTTATTGTTACCTCCTGTGAGTGATAAGGTTTTACATGTTCTTGACGGGAGAATTTCTCAATCGTGAGCATTCACTTTAAGTCGGGCTAAATATAAGAAAGATGGAGTTGCATGTCAAGTGAAGGGCCACAGGCGATTCCGAATCAGATTCTTCTAAGTCATCGGCACCGAGTTCGATAGAAAGTTTTCCCAATGGGACGAGGATAATAGGGAGCAAGCCCTCAGCCCGACTGAGGTCCACAGCCCTCCAGCTCAAAGAGGAGTCCATCGGAAGCCAGGTTTGGAGCCTCGAGAATTCCAGCCGGAGTCTCGAAGTCTGGGGCGCCCGGTCGAAGGCGATGAAGGGTCCCTTTTAAGGGCTTCGGCAGACGTGAGGAGTGACATTCTGGAAAGTCTAACGCACGCGGGACAAAAAGGAATCCAATAACAAAACGGGGATACCTCTGTGTGAAAGGGTATCCCCGCCGCAAAGCTGATTTTTTCCTTACTTAGTGAACCGCAATATGCGTTGCCTCCGATGCCACAATGTACCATGTGATGAACATAGCGTTTGTGAAGGCACCCGCGTACACAAGACCTGTCTTCTCGTAAAAATAAGACGAGATCAAACTGACGATCACGAACAAAGGCAACATCTGTATCGCCAGAATCGCATACAGCGTCATTCTTATATCCGGAATCGATAACCTTCCACCCGCCAAAAGAGGTATATAAAGGACCAGAAGCATCACAAGATAACCGAGCGCTGCGACGACCATGCTCATAACCATTCTCTTGGCAGTACCACCCTTGAGGGACCGCATCTGCCCATGCAGAACGACGGCAAACATCAGGTAAAAGAGGGCAAAGGGGATGAGATATCTCAATGCGATCTTAGTCTGAGTAGGGCTCATAGGCTTGAGCGGTATCATCCAGAACCTGAAATCCACTGTGAAAAAATACGATATAACGATCACCGACAGATAGACGATCGCTGTCACAAGGAAAGCAAACCAGGCAGAAAGCCCGATCTTTTTCCAATCCATGCCCGTAGTGGTCTTCAGACCATAGGCCATCCCATTTCCCCCTTTTTTCTTATTAGATGCGAAATGCCACACCGTAAAAAAGATGAGCGAAAGGAGCGCATTGACGAGCAACCACAGCATGATGTTATTCGATTCCTGTTGTGGAAAGAGCCAGGAGGCTTTCGCAGCAATATTTCCAATCAGCGTCAATGGGAAGTAGGTCAAGGTCGGAACGAAAAACAGGAAGGCAAAGCCAATCCACCACCCCGCACCACTCGCAGGCTTCGGGTTTTGAGGCTCTCCATTTAGAGAGCTAAAGCATCCGGTTTGAAGCAGAAGATTGCCTGCGGCAAATAGAAGTAGGATCGCTCCGATGAGACCGACGAGAGTCGCCAGCTCCTTCCAACACCATATTTGATTACTGGCAGGAAGGGTGTTTTCCTGTCCTAGGGTTTTCTGAAACCACGAGATTGCATAACCGATGGCCGAGCAAGAGAGATGATCACCATTATGGATCGTTTTTGGCTGATAGAGCACGCGGGCTGTTCCGTCTTCGATTGACCCGTATACCTTGTCGGGTACGATTGTATCGGTTACTCCAAATACTTTTTTGAGTGCTTCACTTTTCACCACGTCACTGCCTTTCGGCACCTCCCACATGAGCATGGACCACTCATCAAAGGTGCTGAATACAACAGCCAGGTTTTTGGGGAAGGTGGGGCTTCCGGGTACCGGGATATATTCCTTGTTAAATGTCGTGCCTGTAGACGATCCCTCAAGAACGATCGCCTTATAGTCGTTAGGACGCATCGCTGCTGCGATGACTGACGCCCATCCACCCATTGAATGTCCTTCAAGGCCGATTTTGTTTTTATCCACAATATCAAGACTCCGGAGGTACGCCAGCCCGTCGGTGGCGCCGTAAGCATTGGCGCCCACTGGTGGGTCAGAGTACCCGTGCCCAGTCTCGTCCAGTTCAAGCACAACCCAGCCGCGGCGCGCGAACTCGATGGCGAATCCGGACTGCATCTCCCTTGTGATAATATATCCGTGGATCGCAAGAATGCCCGGAGCCGGTGTCTTCGGCGTAGCGTTCTTCGGGATGAACAGAAGGCCGCTCATCATCGTACCCCCTGTCCCTGCGAAGCGAACGTCTCGAACCCTGACGTTGCAACCGTCATTCTGAATCACGTTCGCGACGACCCCGCAGACGAGGATCAAAATGACGGAGACTACCAGAAGTGATTTCCCTTTCATAAAATTTACCCTCCTCTCAATTTATTTTATAAAAATAGACTCCGAGTGGGTTCGACTATATGCAGGGCCGAGTTGTTTGTCAAGCAAAAAAACGCCCAAAAAAACGACACCTGTTGTTGAAACAGAGGCTTCGCATCAGTGGGTTTTGTCGTTCTTTTCTTTCGCCAGAATAGCTGCGCCCAAGGCAGCGGTAAGTCGCGGTTGCT
>DATHCH010000040.1:0-10856 GCA_035319625.1 Thermodesulfobacteriota bacterium | reverse complement strand
CAAATACTTCTTCCTGTAATTTGCTTTTCAACTTTTCCCCTTCAATCCAACATTTCTAACGGAAATCAACAAGTCTTTATCTTTAATCGGCCCCGGTTGACTCCCGTTGACACAGAAAAAGATAATTTTTCCTAAAGGACCTTTGAGCCGCCTGTCCTCCTTCGTCATCATAATGTAAAATTACAAAAGATTACAAAAAAATACAAGAAATCATCAATTCATACCATAATTTTACTTCTATTTTCATCAATGAATTCAATAAGTTATCCTTATTGCATTCATATTGGAATCTTGCTAAGATTTGCTACGGGTACTGAAAATTAACGGCTTATAACCAAAGAAAAGGAGGCGAAAGAAATGAACAAAAAGATTTCGGTCTACCCTGAGAAATGCACGGCATGTCGTTTGTGTGAATTGGGGTGTTCTTTCAAGAAGGTGGGAGAGTTTAATCCAACTGCCTCACGGGTGAGGGTCTCCATCTTTGGGGAAGAGGCATTTTACGCCCCTATCGTCTGTACGCAATGCGACGAGGCTTGGTGTCTGAAGGCCTGTCCGAGCGGAGCGATCTCCAGAGACTACGGAGCAAGAGTTGTCAAGGTCGATCGAGAACGGTGCGTGGGTTGCCGCATGTGCACTCTGGCCTGTCCTTTTGGGACGATTACTTATTATGCCCCTGAAGGAAAGGCGATCAAGTGTGATGAATGTGATGGCCAGCCTGAATGTGTTCTTTTTTGTCCTACCGGTGCTTTGGTCTATCAGGAAGAATCCACTCCAACGAGATTGAAGAGGAAGGAGACGGCGAAAAAACTTGAATCTTCCTCAAAGGAGGTGCAGCCATGAAGGGATGGATTGGGAAACTATTGAGAGTTAATCTCACCAAAGGTGAGTGGAAAGTTGAGGAATTGGACAAGAATTTGGCCTCAAAGTTTATTGGTGGAAGAGGACTGGGGTCGAAGATCCTCTTTGATGAAATAGATCCAAAGCTGGACCCCTTCAGCCCTAATAATAAATTGATCATGGCCACAGGTCCTCTTACTGGGATGAGTGCTTCTGCTGCGGGGAGGTACATGGTGATTACGAAGTCGCCGCTAACAGGGACCATCGCCTGTTCAAATTCTGGAGGCCATTTTGGAGCAGAACTGAAATTTGCGGGGTTCGATCTGATCATCTTCGAAGGGAAAGCCAAGGAGCCGGTTTATCTTTACGTTGAAGATGGGAAGGTAGAATTAAGGGATGCAAAAGCCATCTGGGGAAAGACGACCCACGAGACCACGGACCAGATTCTTTCAGAGACCGATATGGATGCCCGGGTATCCTGCATTGGTCCAGCCGGAGAAAAGTTAGTCAAATATGCTTGCATCATCAACGATAAACATAGAGCTGCCGGCCGTTCCGGTGTGGGAGCGGTGATGGGTTCAAAGAACCTGAAAGCCGTGGCGGTCAAAGGATCTGGAAGCGTGACCGTAGCTGACAAAGAGGCTTTTAGGAAAGCGACTCTGGACGGATTCCAGAAAATCAAGGCCAATCCCGTCACGTCACAGGGATTGCCTGCTTATGGAACCTGTGTGCTTGTGAATATCATCAATACAAGCGGAATCTTCCCAACGAAGAATTTTCAGCAATCGGTCTTCGAAGGGGCGGAGAAGATTAGCGGAGAGACCATTGCGGACGATATTTTAGTCCGTAATCGGGCTTGTTTCGCCTGCCCCATTGCTTGCGGAAGAGTTACGAAAGTGGAGAACCCAAAGTATGGGTATTTTGGCGAGGGGCCTGAATATGAGAGTGACTGGTCGATGGGAGCATGTTGCGGTGTGGATAATCTGGATGCCATCGCAAAAGCGAACTACTTCTGCGATGTTCTCGGATTTGATCCCATCTCCGCCGGAGTGACGATTGCCTGCGCTATGGAGCTATTCGAAAAGGGAATCATCTCTGCGAAAGAGGTAGGCCGATCCCTCAACTTTGGGGATGCGGATGCCATGTTAGAGATGGTCAAGGCTATCGGTTACCGGGAGGGGTTTGGAAATGCCCTTGCTGAAGGTTCTCACCGACTCGCGGAGAAATATGGACATCCGGAATTGTCGATGACGGTGAAGAAGCAAGAATTCCCGGCTTATGATGGGAGAGGGGCGCAAGGGATGGGTCTACAATATGCTACGTCGAATCGAGGGGCTTGCCACGTCAGAGGATATATGACATCTCCTGAGATTTTGGGTTTGCCTCAAAAATTGGACCCCTTCGAGACAGAAGAGAAGGCGGGTTGGTTGAAGACCTTCCAGGATCTGACAGCAGTCGTTGATTCTGCCGGCTTATGTCTGTTCAACACCTTCGCACTTGGTGGACCTGAGGTCCTGGAATACCTCAAAGCAGCTACAGGAATACAGATGAATCTGGATGAGCTGATGAAGACAGGCGAGAGGATATGGAATTTAGAGAGGCTTTTCAATTTCAAGGCAGGCTTGACGGGAAAAGATGACCGGTTACCAGACCGACTACTAAAAGAACCCATTAGCAGCGGACCTGCAAAAGGAAAGGTGGTTGAGCTGGGCAAGATGCTTCCTGAGTATTACGAATTGAGAGGATGGGATAAGGAAGGCCAACCGACAAAAGCGAGGCTGAAGGAATTGGGATTGGAGTAACGAAGACTCTTGAAAAGGGGCTCATTGCTGCCTGCTTGAGCCCCTTTGTTATGACGAGGTGCCGTATGGCGGGACAAAGGAAGAAGCGAGTCGTGATTATCGGCAATAGCGCGGCAGCTCTCTCGGCCTTACAAGCTTTTAGGAGGAAAGATCAGGAATCCGAAGTATTACTGATAGACAGAGAGCCTTTCCCAGCCTATTCCCGGGTGATCACGCCTTATTTCATCATGGGCGGGATCAAGAGCGAAAACGGACTCTTTCTCCGGACAACGGATTTTTATAAGGAATGGAATGTTCAGACGCTTCTTGGAAAAGAGGTCCAAGGGATCGACACGCAATCGAGAGCCGTTGTCTTCGACAACGGGAAGAAAGAGCCATTTGACTTTCTCTTGATCGCCACAGGCGGATCTCCTGTTCGACCTAAGATTGAAGGGGTCAATCCTGAGGACGTCCTCGTGTTGCGAAGCCTCTCCGATGCGAAAAAGCTAAAGGAGATGAAGCCGAAAGTTCAACGGGGCGTTTTCTTAGGTGCTGGACTTGTATCACTCCAAACCCTCCAGGCCTTATACAAGGCGGGGGGTCGATATACCGTTGTGGTCAAATCGGGTCGGATCCTATCTCAGACCCTTGACCCAGAAGGATCTGAGATCGTTGAAAGACATATTAAGAAGATGGGGGTTCAAATCGTCAAGGGAAGGGATGTCGTTCGATCAAAAGAGGTAAATGGTTCAAAAAAGGCCCTTCTTGCCAACGGAGAAGAGATAGAGACCGATTTTATTTTCGCCGGCAAGGGAGTAAAACCCAATATCAATTTTCTTAATGACAGCGGGATTAAGACCCAAAAAGGAATCCTCGTAGATGGATATATTGAAACGAATGTGGAAGGGGTCTATGCAGCTGGTGACGTGGCACAGGCTCCTGATTTCTTCTCCGGCGATCAGGTCGTTTACGGACTCTGGCCATCTGCGGTAGAGCAGGGAGAGATTGCCGGGAAGAACATGGCCGGCTTCAAGAAGGTGTATCCGGGAAATTTAAAAATGAATGTGAGTCGAATTTTTGCGATGCCTATTGCTTCCATTGGTGACTTCGGATCAAAGAGGGTGGTTGAAACGTTAATTAAAAAGGATGAAAAGAGAGATATCTATCGTAAGATTTGCCTGGATGAGAAAGGAATCATCATCGGAGCCATATTGATCAACCAGGTGAATGATTTGGGCGTACTCCATGGACTTATCCAGGAGAGGAAGGATGGAGAAATTCTGAAGTCCAAATCGATTTGGAAATCTCCTCTTAGCTATGGATTTGTCTATAAAAATATTCTTAAGGGAAGGATTTAAGTATGGTGGAGGGGAAAAGGGTTGCTGCCATCGGGAGTAGAACGGAAGAATACGAGCCTATTGTAAAAAACTTAGAAAAAGCCGGCTATACGGTGTTGTTCATAGGCAAATGGCCTTGCGTATAGTGAGCAATTATTTTTCTTGTGTTCCTGTCTAATCAGTCTTGTAGAGCTAAGAGAGAAGTTTAAAAAGTAAATCAATATTCAGTTGCCGAAGAACAAAAGCAGACTCTGAAATGGTTCTTGTTTTTGTTTATTTAAATTGTAATCGTCAACTCCCAGGTCATCTTCAAATTGAAGATGAGCAGGTGAACTGCGCAGTCGGTTTTAGTTGTGAAATCCGGCCGCAATCCTTTTACAGAAGGGGTAGAGAATTGGTCGGTGATGGGGGAAATTGTGGAAAACTGAAAACGGCGGATTGTGGATAACCTGCGTAAACCGTGCTTTTGCGTCCGTAAAATGAAACCAAATTTGACCCTGTCAAGCGATCTCCGGAAGCAGATTATCTCATTTTTTTGCTGAAAGTTATCTCCCGCCGCTACGTTGCAACATCGGAGTTGACAAATTCCTGCGATTCGTTCTATTTTTAAGACACCGGGCCCTTTGGCCCGATTCCTTTATCCCGGCAGGAAACATAATTAATCAGGCCATAATTGTGTAGGCACTGGAAGCTAAATCCCTCCTGCCCACCCTTTACAAAAGGGAGGAATTCCCCTCGTTGAAAAAGAGGGGTTAAGGGAGATTTTCAGAGGATTATTTCTTTTTTATCTTGCGCTTGAAATTGCAGTCTCCGGTGCCTGATCAAGGGGCTCCACGGGAAAAAGATGATCAAGATCGGGACGAGTGGGTTTTCCTTTCCGGATTGGAAGGGGACGATTTATCCCGCAGGCATTCGGGAAAGGGATATGTTATCCTTTTACGAAAAAGAGTTGGGCTTCAATGCCCTGGAGATCAATTTTACCTATTATACCCTTCCTTCTCAGAAGAGTTTGGCGGGGATGGCCCAAAAGACGTCCGAAAGTTTTGAATTTGTGGTGAAGTCTTTCAAAGGGATGACGCATGAAATTTGGGATAAAGAGACCCATGCAAGAATCGACAATCAGGAGACCTTTAAGAAATTCAAATATGGTCTCATTCCTCTGATCGAAGAGAGGAAACTCGCCTGCGTCTTGGCGCAGTTTCCCTACGGATTCTTTCCCAACCGGGAGAACTCAAGTTATCTTCAACAATTTAAGGAGGAGATGGGTGATCTTCCGCTGGTTTTTGAGTTCCGGAACAAGGCCTGGTTTAAGGAAGAAACGTTTCAGTCCTTGGAGAAAAGTGGGATCGGATTCTGCATGGTTGACGAGCCCAAGCTGCCGCAACTGATGCCCTACCTCCCAAGGGCCACTTCTGAAATCGGTTATTTTAGGTTTCATGGCAGAAATCCCAATTGGTTCAACGTTCCGCTTAAGGTGAGGTACGATTATCTTTACAGCGAAAAAGAACTGAAGGAATTCGTTCCGGGTATCAGGGAGATTTCCAAAAAGGTAGCAAAGACCCTCATCTTTTTTAATAACTGTTACTCTGGCTCTGCGGCCAAGAACGCTGCTCAGATGGCGAAACTTTTAATGGACGAATAGGATCCAAGGAGTCAAGGGGCCAAGGGCTCAAGTTAAGAATTTGAAAACACTTGAATCCTGGAACCCTCGAATCCTCGGACCCTTTCAAAGGAGGAAGTGTGATTGAGATTGATTTCAAGAAAGGAGATGGGCTCATCCCGGTGATCATCCAGGAGGCCTCAACCAACGAGGTCTTGATGTTAGGTTATATGAATCGAGAATCGTGGGAAAAGACGCTGGAAACAAAGAAGGCCTCCTTCTGGTCGAGGTCTCGCAAGAAGATTTGGGTCAAAGGGGAGACCTCGGGAAATTTTCAGAAGGTTAAAGAGATTTATCTTGATTGCGATGGGGACACCCTCCTGCTCAAAGTAGATCAGATCGGAGGGGCGGCCTGCCATACTGGTTTTAAAACCTGCTTCCATCAACGATTTGAGAAAGGACAATGGGAAGTCTCAGGGAAAAGAATCTTTAACCCGAAGGAGGTTTACGGAAAGTGAAGATGCTGAAGGTTGGAATTCCGAAAGGAAGTCTGGAGAACGCCACCGTAGAGCTGTTCAAGAAGTCGGGCTGGAAGATCACGGTGAGCTCTCGGAGTTATTTTCCCATGGTGGACGATGATGAAATTCGCTGCACTCTGGTCAGGGCTCAGGAGATGTCAAGGTTTGTGGAAACAGGGACGTTGGATGTGGGGCTGACCGGAAAGGATTGGATTTTAGAAAACGGCTCCGATGTCGTGGTCGTTCAGGATTTGATCTACTCCAAAACCAGCGACTCTCCCGCCCGATGGGTTCTGGTCGTAGCCGAGGATTCTCCCATCCGCCAAGTGAAGGATTTGAGGGGGAAAAAGATCTTCACCGAGCTCGTCAATTTTACCAGGAGGTACTTTGACGAGCGAAAAATCAATGTGGATGTGGAGTTTTCATGGGGAGCCACAGAGGGAAAGGTGATCGAAGGGTTGTGCGATGCCGTTGTCGAGGTAACAGAGACCGGAAGCACGTTGCGGGCGAATAACCTGCGGATCGTCGAAGAGCTCCTGCAGACCAATACGCAGCTGATCGCCAATCGGAAGTCGTACCAAGACCCATGGAAAAAAGAGAAGATTGAGCAGCTCTCTCTTCTTCTTCAGGGAGCCCTCCGAGCAGAGGGGATGGTCGGGCTCAAGATGAACGTGGCGGCCAATGACCTCAAGAGTGTGATTGAAATCCTCCCGAGCATCACCGCGCCCACGGTGTCCAACCTATTCCAGAACGGTTGGTTTTCTGTGGAAACGATTATTTCCGAGAAGGTTGTCCGGGAACTCATTCCAAAATTGCAGAAGCGAGGAGCCGTGGGCATTATTGAGTATCCGCTCAACAAAGTCATTTAAATTCGATTCTGTTCAGGATTCAAGGATTCGAGGGGTCAAGGGACCGAGGGTAGAAGGTTGAAAGTAGAAAGTAGTAAGTGGTAAAAAAACCCGTCCCACCTTCCACAATCAAATCCCCGAACCCTTGAACCCTATACCCCTTGAACCCTTTCGTTCGGTTTCAGCAGTCCCACCATCTCCATGTGAAAGCTTTGTGGAAACATATCGATGAGGCTGAGTCTTTCCAGAAGATATCCTTTTTCTGAGAAAAGGCGGAGGTCCCGAGCGAAGGTGGTGGGCTCGCAGGAGACATAGATGATTTTTTTGGGTTTCGAACCGATCACTTGATCCAAAATCGTCTTGCACCCTGCCCTGGGAGGGTCGAGCACGATGAGATGGGGTGTCTCCCTCTCCCAATCCGACAGGACGTCTTCTACTCTTCCTTGAATAAAATGACAGTTTTGGATCCCGTTTCTTTCCGCATTGAACTGTGCATCCTCAACGGCCGTTCTGTTCTCCTCGATCCCCAGGACTTCTTTCGCTCCCATGGTCAATGGGAGGGTTAGGTTTCCCACGCCGGCATAAAGGTCCAAGATCCTGTCCTCCTCGTTTGCCTCTGAGAATTGAAGAACGATCTGAATCAACTTCTGGTTCTGCTCCGGGTTGACCTGTGAGAAACTCCCAGGCGAGATTCGGAGCTTAAGGTTTCTATCTTGATATGATGGGATTCTAAACTCCAGTGGACCGCCGAAGAGAGCTAACTTCCCCTTTCCCGCGACAGCGATACCCCGGAGGATCGGTTCGCTCTGAAGAAGTCTCTTTGCGAAAGGCTCGATTTGCCGATTGTGCGAATGAGGATAAAATAAAATCATTCCTCTCCCTTCCTCCGGGGAGACATTGATCTCGATTTCTTTCATAAGCTGAAAGACGGCAAATTCCCCTCGAAGTCTCCGGAGGATCCGATTGGCCAGAGGATGTGAAATGGGGCAGTGGTCGATATCCACAATCTGATGGGACCCTTCCCGGTAGTAGCCCATCGCCTTTCCCCTCACCTTCAATTGAATTCTGATTCGGTAGTCATAAGGCTTGGACGAAGGGAAGACTCCGATGAATGGGATTTCCTGCAGCCTGCCCAATCTTTTGAGGAGGTCTCGTAGGATCTCTTTTTTGAGCTCTGGTTGAACCATATAATTGATGTGTTGCCACTGGCATCCGCCGCAGCTTCCGAAGTATGGGCAGGGAGGATTGACTCTCCGGGGAGAGGGTTCGATCAGCTGAATTAAGCGCCCCTTTGAATATTTCTTCTTCTCTTCTGTCACTTCAACCCAGGCCTTATCACCCGTTACCGTGTAAGGGACGAAGACCACTTTGCCATGAATGCGGGCCACCCCGTATCCTTTGAATGCCATGGAGTCAATAGGGATCTGGACTTTTGTCATGATGATCAAAAATAGCACGGTGGGAAAGGATGTTCAATGGATTCAACGAAAGGGAAGAAGAAGGGAAAAAGGCCCCGAAGGGATGGACAAAGTGGGGTGGGACAGATTGACATCTCTTCATAATTTTGTTAGTTTTAATGACCTAAACGGGGAGGATGAACAGAGAGGATGACCTGGTTTAAGAAGGATGATGAAGAAGAAGAGAAACGAGAGGAGCCGAAGCCCTCTGGCCATCTTTGGGTGAAATGCAACTCTTGTAACGAGATCATCTATCGGAAGGTCATTGAAAGGAATCTTCAAGTTTGCCCAAAATGCAACTATCATTTTCAGATTCCCGCCCGAAGGAGAATCGATTGTGTTGCAGACCCCGGGACCTTCGTCGAATACGATGCGGACCTCATCTCTGCCGATCCTTTAGAGTTCAAGGACTCGAAGCGGTATCCTTTTCGAATCAAAGAATCTCAGGAAAAGACTGGACATAAGGATGCCGTCATCTGCGGGGAGGCGCGGATTGAGGGCCAGCCGGCGATGATCGGCATTTTCGAATTTAATTTTATGGGTGGTAGCTTGGGGTCGGTGGTGGGTGAGAAGATCACCCGCCTGATCGAGCGAGGCATCGAAAAAAAATCCAGTGTGATCATTTTCTGTGCCTCGGGTGGAGCAAGGATGCAGGAGGGCATCCTCTCTTTAATGCAAATGGCCAAAACCAGCGCGGCCTTGGCTAGACTTCATGAGGCAAGAATTCCCTATATCTCGGTGTTGACTGATCCCACTACAGGCGGAGTCTCCGCCAGCATCGCCATGTTGGGCGATGTCATCATCGCAGAACCCAAAGCGATGATCGGATTTGCAGGCCCCAGGGTGATCAAGGAGACGATCCGGGCGGAGCTTCCAGAGGGATTCCAGCGAGCAGAATATCTTCTCGAGCACGGAATGGTTGACTTGATTGTGGAACGGAAGGACCTCCGACACACGCTTGCTTCCTTATTAGAGATGCTAAAAGCGGAGAGCTAATAGAGGGACCCGACCCATGGGCCAAGATGCCTATCGAAAGTCGCTGGACTACCTTTACCGTCTCGAAAAGTTCGGGATGATCTTCGGACTGACTCAAGTAGAGAGAATCCTCAACGCCATTGGAAATCCCCACAAAGAAATTCAGGCCATCCACATCGGAGGGACAAATGGAAAGGGGTCTACCGCTGCGATGATGAGCTCGATCCTGCAGAAAGAAGGCTACCGGGTGGGACTGTACACTTCTCCTCATTTGGTTCGATTTACAGAACGGATCCGGGTGAACGGAGAGGAGATCGGGGAAGAAGAGGTGGCCGTTCTGACCCAACGGATGAGAAAGGAAATAGAATCGGCAGGCATCATCCCTCCTTTTACCTTTTTCGATTTTACCACGGCCATGGCGCTTCACTATTTCAATCAGAAATTGGTGGATCTGGCCATTTTGGAGGTCGGCCTGGGGGGAAGACTTGATTCCACCAACGTGGTCGATCCCTTGATCTCCATCATCACCAACGTCGCTAAAGACCACGAAGAATATCTTGGCAAAACGATCTGGAAGATTGCTAGGGAGAAGGCGGGCATTATTAAGAAGAGAAAACCCTTGATCACCGCTGCCGTGCAACCTCAGGTGCTCCGTCTTTTTTCAAAGATCTGCCGGGAAAAAAGAGCTTCCTATTTTCGCGTTGGGAAAGAGTTTCGATATGTCTGGAAAGGAGATCAGGATTTCGATTATGAAGGCCTCGATCGAAAGTTGTGGGGCATCCACCTCAATCTTAAAGGATTTCATCAGATCATCAATGCGACGACGGCGCTCGGTGCAATGGAAGTTTTAAATGATTTGGGGTATCGGGTTTCCACGGAGGCAATGGTCGAAGGGTTGAGGGAGGTGGATTGGCCGGGAAGATTAGAGATGGTGTCTGCTTCTCCACGGGTCATTCTCGATGGCGCCCACAATCCTGCCGGGGCCCTTGCCCTAAAGGAATCCTTGAGGAAGGAATTTCAATTCCAGCACCTCGTCCTTCTCGTGGGAATCATGAAGGACAAAGATAGCCGTTCCATGCTTCATCTGCTGGCTCCCCTGGCGGATTATATCATCCTCACCAGACCTCACACGGAGCGTGCCGCCCCTCCCTTGTTGCTGAAAAAGGCATTGGGTCGGAGTCGGAAAAAAGTGGAGATCGAAGAAGATTTGAAAAAGGCGATCGACAGAGGTCTCTCCCTGACCCAGGAGGGGGACCTCCTCTGCATTACTGGGTCGCTTTATACCGTTGGAGAAGCCAGAACTTATTTCCATCCCGAGAGAGGATCGTGAGAGATCACTGGTTCATTCTGGGCTCCTTCTTTGTGCTCTGCATCGTCGCCTCTTCTCCTCGTAGCCATGCAGAGGTAGGGGGGGGAAGTGTGAGAGGGGTCAGTGTGCCGGAGGGGATAAAAGCAAAAGAGCCTGTGAACATTGAGGCCGAGGAGCTCACCTACGACAAGGAG
>DATHCH010000039.1:0-7717 GCA_035319625.1 Thermodesulfobacteriota bacterium | reverse complement strand
CGGAAGAGGAATGAGAATGCCCACTGTTCGATTATCCGGGATCAGATATTTTTTTGCAACCCGCTGGATCTCTTCAGGCGAAACTTTTCGAATGGAAGGGAGGTAGTCATCAATCGCCCTCCAGGTAAGGGCAATCTCATGCTGGGCGAGTAGCAGGCCCTGGTAGAAAAGGGAATCCTGGCTAAATATGAAGGAAGCTTCAATTTGATTCTTTGCCTTTTCCAGTTCGTGCGCCCCCACGAATTCTTTTTTCAGTCGCTCCACTTCCTGATCTAAGGCCTTCTCCACTTCGGCCACCTCTTTGCCCGGCAGAAGTTCCGCTGAAAGATAGAAGAGACCCGGATCCCGGGAGAGGAGAGACTGGTCTGCATCCACACTTAGGACAAGCCGTTTCTCCCGCACAAGCCTCTGGTATAACCTTGAACTTTTTCCTGCTGAGAGCAGCGAAGCGATCACTTCCAGAGCGTAACTATCCGGCTCTCGAAGGTTGGGGACATGATATCCCATCACGATATAAGGAAGCTGTGCCTCCTTCTTTACAAAGACTCTGCGCTCACCCGTCTGTTTTGGGTCTACATCTCTTTCCTGGTTCGGCGCAATCCCCTTTGGTATCGAACCGAACGCCTTTTCGATCTTCGGAAGGAGTTCTTCTCTCTTGAAATCCCCTACAACGATGAGAATGGCATTCACGGAGTTGTAGTAAATTCTGTAATAGGTCTTGAGGTCATCCAGTGTGAAACGCTCGATATCTTCTTTCCATCCAATCGTGGGCCAGTGATAGGGCGAGGTCAGAAATGCAGTGGCCTCCATATGCTCCTGGAGGTTGGCTTGGGGGTTATCCTCTGTGCGGAGCCTCCGTTCTTCCATGACCACCATTCGCTCGGTCCGGAAGTCCTCCTCCCGGAGAAGAAGGTTCTGCATCCTATCCGATTCCAAATCGATTGAGACCTGGGATCGGTCAGCGCTGATATTTTCGAAGTAAGCCGTATAGTCACGGGAAGTAAAGGCGTTGTCATTTCCACCGTTCTCCTGGATGATTTTTGAAAACTCCTCAGGGCCGACCTTCTCAGTTCCCTTGAACATCATATGTTCGAGCATATGGGAAAGACCTGTCTTTCCCCACGCCTCGTTCCGAGATCCAACGCGGTACCAGACCTGAAAGGTGACAAGAGGCGCTTTATGATTTTCAAGAAGGATCACCTTCAGGCCGTTGGGCAGAACGGTTTCAAAGACATTCTCCTTCAATCCCGCTTCTGAGATCGTTGAGAAAAGAAGAGAGAGGAACAGGGAAAGAAAAAGTGTTCTGGTTCGCAAATGACGTCTCAATTTTGGCCTCCGTTCTTATTTCTCTTCGGTCAGGGTAACAAAGAACGTTGAATCCTGCCGATCTATCAGGAACAAGACCCCTTGATCCGGTTTTGCCTTCTCCATAGCACTGAGATATTCGTTCTCATTCAGGATTTTCTGGCGGTTCACTTCCAAGATGATATCTCCAGCTTTTAGCCCTGCCGCCTGGCCAGCGGAATTGGGCTCCACTCCTGTGATGACAACGCCCTCTGTTTTTGTAAGACCTAATTGCTTGGCAATCTCCGGAGTGACATTCGAAACCTGAAGACCAAACCATTCTCTTGTCGGCTTAGCGGGCCCTCTCTCTCCTATTTTTTCCGGCATCTGAGCAGTGGTCACAGAGATTTCGAGGCGTTTCCCTCCTCGAAGGATCACCAAATTAACCTTCTGGCCCACTTTTTTCTTAAGCACTTCATGGACCACGTCCTGGCTGCTCTTGATCTTCACACCATCGACTTCGATCACAACATCTCCTACCTTAAGACCAACCCTTTCTGCAGGACTTCCGCTGTATACTTGGCTGATCAGCGCCCCTTCCTTTTCCTTGAGATTGAAGAATTTCATCAAATCCGGGGTGATATCCTGAAGACCAATTCCTACCCATGGACGAACGACTTTCCCGGTCTTAATCAACTCCTGCATAATCGTCTTGGCAAGATTGATGGGGATGGCAAATCCGATGCCCTGACCTGGCTGTATGATCATGGCGTTGATTCCGATGACATCGCCGTCAATGTTTACAAGAGGACCACCGCTATTCCCGGGATTGATGGAAGCGTCGGTTTGGAGGAAATCTTCGTAAGTACCTGTTCCAAGCCCTGAGCGACCTTTTGCACTAATCACACCTACGGTGACCGTCTCTTCGAGGCCAAAAGGGGAACCAACGGCAATGGCCCACTCCCCCACCTGAATCTTGTCCGAGTCGCCGAGCACGGCTACAGGAAGATCGGCTGCCTCTACGTGGACCACCGCAAGGTCTGTTCTGGGATCGGTCCCTCGAACCGTGCCTTTCAATTCCCGGCCGTCAAAAAGGTGGATGGTAATCTTTTCCGCTCCTGCGACAACGTGATCGTTGGTAAGGATATACCCTTTTCCGTCCACAATCACTCCCGAACCTTCGCCCATCTGCTTTCGTTTCACAGGAGGTCCTCCGTGCTGTTTGAAAAAGTCTTCAAAAGGTGATCCTTTGAAGAAGTCTTCTCCGAACCCTGGTCCCGCCGTCACCATCCGTTCAGACCGAATGGCAACGACAGAGGGCTTCACTTTGTTAGCCACCTCCACGAAGCCGCTTCTCCAGTCTTTTGCCGCGGTTTTCTCGGCAGCGTTCATACTCCGTACCGGCAACACGAGCATCAGAATCATGAAAGGGAGAAAGAAATAGGTTGTTCGAGAGAGGTCTCTTTTTTTCATTCGCCCTACCTCCATTTTTTACGGCAATCGTCCCCTCACTTTTTCCCTCTCCCCCAGGGGAAAGGGACGGGTGACATGTAAGAACCTAATACAAGGATCACTGACAAATGACGAAGAATAAATGGGTCAAACGCTGTATTTTACACCCGCAAAGACATTATATTGGAACCTTGCGCTGGGGGTTCTATAGAATTATGTAAATTATACCAAACCTTTCCGGGCAACACATCATTTAATTTTCCAGAGAGAATGATCCGCCACTTTTTCAATTGTCGGTTTGTATTTTCCTTTCCGATTTTTCTGAGAGGATGCCCTTTCTTACGTAAATCGGACGAACCATTTTCCTTATTAATGGAAGTTTCCTGGCGAACAAGAAGGAACCTAAAATGCATGAGGCTCCCCCGATGATTAAGGTATTGGATGCTCCGATTCTGGACGCCAGGCTGCCTCCGGCCAAGCTTCCAAAAGGGGCCATCCCCATGAATGCCATCACATAAAGGCTCATCATCCGGCCCCTCTTATCCTCGTCCACCACGGTCTGGAGGATCGTGTTACTCGATGCCATTTGAACCATCATGCCGAAACCGGTGACCAACAAGAGAAACAACGAGAGCGACAAAACGTGAGAAAGGGAGAAGGAGATCAGTCCAATTCCAAACGTTGCCGCAGCGGTAGCAATGATTTTCCCCAGCCCAAGCACGCTTCTCCGGGAGGCAAGGAAAATGGCCCCGATGATGGCTCCCACGCCGATCGCTGCCATAAGAAAGCCGTAGGTCTGTGGGCCGCCATGGAGGATGTTTTTGGCAAAAACTGGCATGAGGGTTGTATTGGCCATGCCCACCATGCTAATCCATCCAAGAAAAAAAAGAACTGACCGGATGGGCGGGAAGCCAAAGGCGTAGGTGAAGCCTTCTTTGAGCTCCTTTAAAATGTGGTGCCTCTCGGATTGCCTTTTATGGAAGGTCACCTTCATGGCTAATAGAGCGATGATCACAGCAAGAAAACTGAGACCGTTGAAGAAAAAACACATCCCTTCTCCCAGGATGGAGATGAGAACGCCAGCGACGGAGGGTCCCACCAGCCTTGCGCCATTAAAAAGGAATGAGTTCAGAGCGATGGCGTTTCCCAAATCTTCTCTTTTTTCCACCATCTGGACTACGAATGCCTGACGAGTGGGCATATCAAAGGCGTTCACAAATCCGAGGAAGAAGGCAAGAATGATAAGATGGTGAACGGCGATGACACCTGTGAGGGTCAGAGCAGCCAAAATAAAGGCCTGTACCATGGCCAGGGACTGGGTGGCAATCAGGATGCGGTGACGATTCCACCGGTCTGAAATGACGCCCGCAAAGGGAGAGAAGATGAAACTGCAAATCTGGCTTGAAAATCCGATGACACCGAGAAGGAAGGCTGAATTGGTTAGGCGATAAACCAACCAGCTCATTGCAATCTGCTGCATCCAGGTGCCGATCAAAGAGATACCTTGGCCGCCGAAAAAGAGGCGATAATTTCTCGAATAGAGAGCCCGGATGATCAGACTTAGCCCTTTTGGATTATTCATATGGATTTCAGCAAATCAAATTTTCGACCACTACGGAGCCAGACTGGCATAGTCTCCCCAAGGATATTCCAGAAAATAACGGAAGGGACATTCGCGATAGCGCTCCGGCCATAGGTGAATCTGTGCATAAGGAGGGGATACATGACAGATCGGACAGGGAATCCTCCACCATCGAAGGAACAGCTCTTGCCATTGACCCTGTGGTTTGCTAATGAATCAACTTGCCTATCCTGGACCACCTGACCTTGTCCAACAGACTTTCAGCATTCTGATCCCATGAAAAATAGATGATCAGAGCCTTTCCCAAAACAGCATTCACATGGAGGAATCCCCAGAAACGGCTGTCTTCGCTGTTGTCACGGTTATCGCCTAAGACGAAGACGGAATCCTTCGGAACAATGATCGGACCGAACTTTTCCATCCTTTGCAGATAACCTCTCGGAAAATCGTTCGTCACAAAGTGTCCCCATGAATCATCGATCAACCTGCCATTGATATATATTTTGTTGTGGATGATCTCCACTTTTTCCCCCTCTGTTCCGATGACTCTCTTGATAAAATCCTTTGACGGATCGAGCGGAAAAATGAATACGATCACATCCCCTCGCCGGGGTTTCTTGAATTGGAAGAACTTGATTTTCGTGTAAGGAATTCTCATTCCGTAAATAAATTTGTTAACCAGGAGGTAGTCTCCTATCAACAATGTGGGTTCCATGGAGCTCGACGGAATCTGGAAAGCCTGCACCACAAAGGCCCTGATAAAAAGAGCGATCAGGACCGCAACAACAAGCGGTTCTAAGTAATCTTTGGTAAATCTTCTCTTCTGCATTTTTTCTGGCCTCCATTACGGATCTAATAAACTTCGCGGTTCGCCCATCCGTTTTCTTCCTTCTTCAATCCTCTTTTTTAATTCCGAGAGGCCTTTCTATTCAAGCTAAAATGGTGACATTCCCCGCAGAAGTTAGGGGCATAATGGTCTTTTTTGTCGTCGTGGCAGGTGAGACAAGTATCACGGGAAGCGACTTTCCATGCGTGTGGCCGATGGCAAGTAGTGCAGGAGGGTGCCGAGTGTTGATTATTTTTATGCAGCCCTTTGGGACTCTGGTGGCAGGACTTGCAATTGACCATAGGCAAAACTTCTGCTTCTCGAAGATGGCATGTTTTGCAGGCCATCTTCATCATCGGAGCCGAGGTATCAATTCTGTGGCAGGAGATACAGTCCAGTGGCGGCCGGTAGCCTGCCCGATGGCACTGGCTGCAGAGAATCCTTTCGTGGGCTCCTTTAAGCGGCCAGGGATGCCAGGACTCCGAACTCGTGGAGGCAGTCGCTCCGAGGGGGAGGAGAGGTCCGCGCTGTGGCATCGTGTGGCACACCGAGCACACACTGGTAAGCACCTTACCGGACTGGTTCACATGGTGGTCATCATGGCACCTGAAGCACCCGGGCCAGTTGCGGTGCCCAATATTGTTGGGGTAAGTTGTCCAGTTTACCTTCATTGTGGGAAAGACGTTACGACTGTACATGGAGAAAATCGAGTTGACTGCCTGTGTGACTTCACCTCTTTGGCGCTTGAGAACATCCGGGTAATACTTGGTGTAGTATCCTTCGATGAAAAGACGCATTTCCTCCTGGACATGATCAGTATCCTTGTAATTTTTCACCAATGCATCCAGTGCAAGCTTCTTGATCCAGGGTAGTCTGTGTGAAATGAGGCCAGCACCCATTGCCTTGTCCACAGCCGTTTCGGGTGGAAGGAAGACGTGCGAAGGCCGGTTGTGGCAGTCCATACAGTCCATGAGGTTAGACGGGAGCTTTTCGAGCTCCTCATCCGTGAGCTTTGCTCTTTGGTCTCTGTAAACCATCATGGATCCGTCAGCGGAAACCACTTTAACCCACGGGATGTGCTGGTGGGCCGCGTCTGTCGCCTTGAAATAGACTTTTTCACTAATAATCATGTGCCAGTGAATTCCGGCATTCTCACCGAGATTAGGCGTTCCGCCTCCGGTCTTCGCCAGGAGACTGATCTGCTCGGGGGTATTTTTTTCGTTGTAGCGGAAATAGGGATTTTGGATCAACTGTACCCCGTAGAACTTCTGCGGCCAGTGACATTCCTCGCAGGTTTCCCTTGCGGGGCGCAGGCTCTTGATAGGCACTGAAATGGGCCTCGAATAGGTATGAGAAATCGTGGCGAAGACTTGCGGAACCCCCGAGATTTTGGCTTTTACGTACCAGGAAACCCCTGCTCCCACATGGCAGTCAACGCAGGGAACACGGGCATGAGGACCGTTCAAGTAGGCTGTATATTCGGGCTTCATCACGGTATGGCACAATCTTCCGCAAAAGGTGTTGGAGTCCGTGAAAAGGTAGGCATTGTAATTGACAAAGGCGAACAGAATTCCCAGAAGAGAGCCACCAGTTAGTACAATCCCGAATCGCTTCCGGTGGCGAGGGTTGTTCAGGTCAAGGGTGGGAAAAGGCAATGCGCCCACGGCTCCGAGACGCCGTCGTCGTCGGCTTTCGCGAACCAACCCGTAGACGAAGATAAAAATCCCCCCTGTTAAGAAGGCGGGGAAGATAAGATATGTGAAAATGCCGATGTATGGACTTGGTACCTTCAAGGCAAAACTCAGCAGAAGGAAGAGAAGGATCATTATAAGGCTGACCAGAATGATCAGGCCCCCAAAGTAACTGACGGTGTTGCGGTAAAACCCTCTTTCCATTTTCTTGTCCACGGTATTTGCTCCTCTAAAAAATCATCTTCAAAGTTGTTGCCAGAATCCTTTCACTAGCGCTACCTTAACCGTATCATTCATTAGGCAAACAACCATCACCGAGAGAACGACGACGGAAAGTGCTGCCCCTGGAGTGATCGGGACGATTCCTGGCAATCCGAGGACGGAAATGAGAAAGACGAGGATTAAGTCGCCCGCGATCGCCAGAAGCAAGAACTGACTTGGCCTGGAATTCCAAAAATGTTTTCGTTCCCTAATGATGAGCAGGTCGAGCAATTCCATGTAGATAAGCATTTGAAATGTAAACGTATGAAGTTGTCCAAGATTACTGAATAACCCAAAATAGGAAGCCCCTACATAGAGGAAGACCATCAACTCGGCGATCACCAAGATTCCAAGGAATAGGGCGATCTTTACAGGGCCTCTGATGTTCCAGGTGTCAGGTTTCGCAGAGTACCTGACGTTATCCGTAGAGATGGACAAGGTAACGAAATCGGTGAGGAAGAGGAGGAGGATCATGTGAAGCGCCGAGATGATGTACTGTCCCGTGAGAAGAAAGGCCAGGACGACAAAAACAGTAATCTGAAACGTTTTGATGATCTTATTTAAAATCCAGGTAATGATTCGCTGATAAGTCATCCGTCCTATTTTTACCAAATCCACAAT
>DATHCH010000038.1:0-3087 GCA_035319625.1 Thermodesulfobacteriota bacterium | reverse complement strand
CGCTTCCCCGTCTCATTTAAAAAATCAGCATCGACTTTACAAAGGCCTGATTATGAGATAATCATAGGAGAAAAAGGAGAAGTCGGATATGGATCTGATGGAAGCGATCAAAAGCAGACGGAGCATTCGAAAGTACAAGGCCGATCCTGTGCCCGAGGACGCACTGCAAAAAGTCATGGAAGCAGTGAGATGGGCTCCCTCTTGGCACAATACCCAATGCTGGGAGGTCATCGTTGTCAAGGATCAAAAAGTAAAATCTGAGCTGGCAACAACTCTGATTCATATTCCCAAGAGTAATCCAGCAGCTTCTTCACTGACCGATGCACCAATTGTTCTTGTACTCTGTGGGATAAAAGGGGTATCCGGTTACTATAAGGGCCAACCGCAAACAGTGAAGGGAGACTGGTTGATGTTTGACACGGGTCTTGCCATGCAGAATCTTTGCTTGGCTGCCCATGCGTTGGGGTTAGGTACGGTTGTGGTGGGGAGGTTTGACCATAAGAAAGTGGGCGAGATCTTAGGGGTTCCTCAGAATGTAGAAGTGGTGGCCATGACCCCCCTCGGATACCCGGCGGTTGAAGGGACTACGCCGAAGAGAAAGGAAGTATCTGAATTTGTTTTTCAGGAAAAATACCGTGAAAAATAGAAATCCTAAATTCGAAGGACGAAATTGAAATGGTTTAAACTCTAAACACTAAACTCTAAATCCTAAATCAATCGAAAATCCAAAACTCAAAAAACTAGAATTTTGGGTTTCGTGTTTTGGACATCTGAGTTTGTTTAGAGTTTAGGATTTTGGGTTTAGAGTTTAGCATCGATATTCGGATTTCGGATTTTTAGTAAAGGGGGTAGATCAAAGAAGATGATCCCAGAAGAGGTTCTTCAATCCCTTGTGATTCAAACGGAGTCGAAGCTGGTGATGGTGGTGATAGATGGGGTCGGCGGACTGCCCGTCCGGGGGAAAACAGAATTGGAAGCTGCGCGAACTCCCAACCTCAATCGATTCACTCCAAAAGCTGTTGGCGGGTTGATCGACCCTATCTCCTATGGAATCACCCCGGGGAGCGGTCCCTCCCATCTGGCGCTCTTCGGTTATGACCCGTTTCGATACGAGATCGGAAGAGGGGTGATGGAGGCTTTGGGGATCGATGTCCCGCTGACGAAGGAAGATTTGGCAGCCAGAGGCAATTTCGCAACTATTGACGAAAAGGGAATTATTGTCGACCGTAGAGCTGGAAGAATTCCGACCGAAAGGAACAGAGAGATTTGCGCATTCCTCGGGAACGAGATCAAAGAGGTCGAAGGAGTTCGCATTTCTATTTATCCTGGGAAGGAGCATCGGTTCGTCCTCGTGTTTCGAGGCGAAGGCCTGAGGGATGATTTGACCGATGCCGATCCGCAGAAGGACGGCCTCAAGGCCAAAGGAACAGAAGGGCTTTCTCCCAAGGCCCGAAGAACGGCTGAGATCGTCAACGTCTATTTAAAACGGGCCACTGAAGCCCTCCGGTCATTTCATCCTGCCAACACCATCCTGATGAGAGGGTTTTCGAAGATTCCGCATATCCCGACGATGTCAGAAAAGTTTAAACTCCGGCCTGCTGCCATTGCAACCTACCCCATGTACCGTGGGCTTGCGAGGCTCGTCGGTATGGAGGTTTTAAAAACAGGAGAAACCCTACAGGAGGAAGTGGAGACCCTGAAGAAGTATTTTGATCGCTACGACTTCTTTTATATCCATTTCAAAAAACCGGATATGACCGGTGAAGACGGAAATTTTAAGATGAAGGTAAAAGCCGTTGAAGAGATAGACCGGGTCCTGCCCTCCATTTTCAAGCTGAAACCGGATGTCCTGGTCATCACGGGAGATCATTCAACGCCCGCTGTCTTGAAGTCCCATAGCTGGCATCCCAACCCTATCCTTCTCTTTTCAAAATATGTCCGGCCTGACGGCCTCCGGCGCTTTACCGAGAGATATTGTCAGAGAGGACAGCTGAGCAGGTTTTCGGCCACGGAAGTCATTCCTTTGATGTTAGCCAATGGACTGAAGTTGAAAAAATTCGGAGCCTAAACAATCGCAAAGCGCATAACGGTTAGCGAAGAAAGAATGAAAGCTTATCGCTATCTTTATGGTCCGGTTCCTTCGAGAAGATTGGGAAGGTCGCTCGGGATTGACCTCGTTCCCCATAAGATCTGTACCTACGACTGCATTTACTGCCAGATCGGAAACACGACCGAAAAAACCGCAGTAAGAAAAGAATATGCTCCTTTGAAGGAGATTCTGGAAGAAGTAAGCAGCTTTCTTAAGGGAGAAACTTCTTCCGTTGATCATCTCTCCCTTTCTGGCTCCGGAGAACCAACTCTCCATTCTCAAATCCGCTTGGTCATCGAAGGGATTAAAGCCATCACATCCATCCCGATAGCCGTGATCACAAACGGCTCTCTACTCTATGACAAAGAGGTCCGGCAGGATCTCCTTCGTGCGGATATTTTCCTTCCTTCGTTAGATGCCGTATCGGCAGACGTTTTCATGAAGATCAATCGCCCCCACCCAGGGATATCCGTAGAAAAGGTGATTGAGGGATTGGTTCGATTCAGAAAGGCCTTCAAGGGTCAGATTTGGTTGGAGATATTATTCTGTAAAGGTGTCAACGATTCCGAAGAAGAACTTATTAGGATGAAGAAGGTGGTCGATCGAGTTCAGCCTGATCTCATCCATCTTAACACAGTGGTTCGACCTCCCTCTGAAAAATGGGCAGTTCCTTTGAATCAAAAGGAAATGGAAGAGATTAAGGCATTCCTCGGCAAGAGCGCTTCGATCATCTCTGAATTTGACCGTCGCCCACCAATGGTCTCAGAAAGGGATATCAAACAGGAGATATTGGAGGTTCTGAAAAGAAGGCCGCTTTCTGCGTCTGACCTTTCCAAAGGGATGGGAATCTCAAAGAATGAATTGGACGGATACATCAAACCTTTGATGGAAGAGGGAAAGATCCAATCCCGTCTGTTTAGAGATTCAATCTATTATGAAATAAAGTGAACCAACTTGTACCCTCCAGGAATCTTCAGGGGCTGTTCGAATAAATTCGT
>DATHCH010000037.1:0-13631 GCA_035319625.1 Thermodesulfobacteriota bacterium | reverse complement strand
GATTGGAACGATGGCGCTTGCTTTAGGGACAGGGCCTCACGTAAGCGTTAAGGATGCTGCGAGTTTAGCGAACTATGCGGCGGGGATTGTCGTGGGAAAGGTTGGAACCGCAATCGTCAGCAGCGAAGAATTACTCAAGGTAATAAGGGAGAAAAGTTAAGCCCTTAGTTTTTCGGGTTTTTCGCCATTTAACAAGCAAGTGGAATCTTAAGAAAAAAAGGCCCTACCTCAACGCTGAGGATAGGGCCTTTCAATGTTTATTCTCCCTCTGCCCTTGCCTGCTGGCAGCCAAGAGGGTCGAATGGTAGGCATAAGGTGACTATGTTTCGAGGACGAAAATGATTTCCAACCTGACCCTGTATTCGACAATCTTAGAATTTTCAACTGCCACGCGCATTTCGGCCACACGCATTCCAGTGATACCCCTTAAGGTCTTTGTCGCTCTTGCGAAACCGACCTTGATGGCATCCTCAAAACCTTTTGGAGAACCTGCAATAATTTCGGTAACTCTCGCGACTCTCGGTTCTGCCATGCTTATCACCTCCTTTTTTTAAAATGGGTATTAATATTTGAAGTGTATACGAGAATCTTAGCGAATGTCAATGAGAAAAATGTTGATAAATTTAGGGATTGTGTTATAAGATAAAATTTCGATAATATTTTCACAACTTACATCACGTTTGAGGGATCGACAAATGAGGGAATGAATGGGGTTTCGATATATTGAAAAGCACGGTCTCATCGATCAATTCATCCATTATCTATCCGCAGAGAAGAATGCTTCACCTCACACCTGCAGATGTTATCGGAAGGATTTGGAAGGGTTTGAGGATTTTTTGAAGAGTTCGGGGATGGTTCTTAGCCCTTCGGGCAAGGCGGAGATAGAAAAAGTGGATCGGATAGACATTCGGAAATATTTGAGCTTCCTCTACCGGAAAAATAGAAAGAGTTCTATTGCGAGGAAGATTTCGACGCTGCGCTCTTTTTATAAGTATTTGGTCAGGGAGCAGGTGATTCCTTCTAACCCGGCCAAGAGCGTTTCAACTCCGAAGGTAGAGAAGACCCTTCCGACCACTCTCACTGTGGATGAGGCCTTTCGGCTGATGGAGTCACCTAAAACTATTTCTGAGAAGTCTTCAGAAGGATCAAGAGAAAAGGGACTAAGAGATCGAGCCATTTTGGAGCTTCTTTATTCCAGCGGGTTGCGTGTGAGTGAACTGGTTGGGTTGAATTCGAATCAATTAGACTTGGATTTGGGTATCGTGAAAGTGATGGGAAAGGGACGGAAAGAGCGTATCGTTCCGGTTGGCGCGAAGGCTATAGAGGCATTGGTGGCTTATCTGAAGGAACGAGGAATATTAGGGGGCCTCCGGCCCGGAGGGAGGGCCTCTGGCCCGGAGGGAGAAGAACCCATTTTTGTCAACTCGTTAGGAGGGAGATTGACGGCACGGAGCGTGGGAAGACTGATGAAAAGGTATTCGAGACATTCGGGCATTTTCCGGAAAGTCAGCCCCCATAGTCTTCGCCACACGTTTGCGACGCATCTTTTAGATGCAGGGGCTGACATTCGAGAGATTCAGGAGATGTTAGGGCATTCGAGTCTCTCGACCACCCAAAGATATACCCACGTCAGCATGGGGAAATTGATGGAGGTCTATGACAAGGCCCATCCGAGAAGTTTTAAAAACCAACATCGGCAAGGTAAGGGAGAATAGGGTGGATGAGTCCCATCTGGAATTGGGGTTGTCTAGAAAACAAGAACGTCGTCTTACGGCAAGGGTTAAGATGCCCGTTTCGTCACCCGGCTACGTCTTTGGTCTTAAGAGTTTCACGTAACCGTCCAACATTAGACCAAACGGGCTTCGTAGCCGTAACCTTAACCTAAAGACCGGATGATTTTCATGGTTCACGGAGAGACTATGATGCAAAAGATGCGTAGCACCACCGTCTTATCCGTTCGACACAAAGGGAAGGTGGTCCTGGCAGGGGATGGGCAGGTGTCTCTTGAACACACCATCATGAAGCATACCGCCAGAAAGGTTCGAAAGATTTACCATGATAAGGTTCTCGCCGGTTTTGCAGGGGCCACGGCGGATGCCTTCACCCTTTTTGCAAAGTTTGAGGAAAAGCTGGACCAGTTCAGCGGAAATCTGCTCAGGGCGGCTGTGGAGCTGGCCAAGGATTGGCGAACGGATCGAATTCTCCGGAGGCTTGAGGCCCTGCTCATTGTGGCTGACTCTGAACACACGCTCGTCATCTCAGGGAATGGGGATGTCATTGAACCCGACGACGGAGTGACAGCGATTGGGAGTGGTGGTCCTTATGCCCATGCCGCCGCCAAGGCACTAACAGAGTTTTCAAACTTAGATGCGAAGGCCATCGCTGTCGAAGCTATGAAGATCGCTGCCTCCATCTGCATTTATACGAATGATCAAATCATCGTGGAGGAATTGTGATGAAAACCTTCACGCCCCGTGAGATCGTCTCAGAGCTGGATAAATACATCGTCGGGCAGAAGGATGCGAAGAGGGCGGTAGCGATTGCGCTGAGAAACCGCTGGAGGCGTCAACAGGTTCCGGAGCCTCTGCGGGACGAAATCGCTCCCAAGAATATCATCATGATTGGTCCCACGGGGGTCGGCAAGACAGAAATCGCCCGAAGGCTGGCCAAATTAGCGCAGGCTCCTTTTCTGAAGATTGAGGCGTCAAAATTCACAGAAGTGGGTTATGTCGGCCGGGACGTAGAGTCGATGATCCGGGATCTCACGGAGCTGGCTGTCAATATGATGAAAGCAGAGGAGTCGCGCAAGGTCCAGCAGAGAGCGGATGAGATGGCTGAAGAGAGGCTCTTGGATCTGCTTCTCCCATCCCCCAGGAAGGGGATACAGAAGGAAGGCGAAGATCAGCAAGCCACCCGTGAAAAACTTGGAAAGCTGCTGAAGGCCGGGAAGCTCAGCGAGAAGTATGTGGAGGTGGAGGTGGTGGATCGAAACCTTCCCATCGTTGAGATCTTCTCGGCCTCCGGATTGGAAGAAATGGATGTGAACATCAAGGATATGTTTGGGAGTCTCTTCCCGAAAAAGAAGAAGCAGAGAAAAGTGAAGGTTCCGGAGGCACTCAGCATCCTCTCCCAGGAGGAGGCGTATAAACTGATCGACATGGACTCCGTGATCAAACAGGCCATTGAGCGTGTCGAACAATCGGGGATCATCTTCCTTGATGAAATCGATAAGATTGCAGGGAGGGAATCGACCTTTGGTCCGGATGTCTCCCGAGAAGGCGTTCAGAGGGATATCCTGCCGATTGTGGAAGGGACAACGGTGACGACAAAATACGGGATGGTCAAGACAGACCATATTTTGTTTGTCGCCGCCGGGGCCTTCCATGTTTCCAAACCCTCGGACCTTATCCCTGAGCTTCAGGGCCGGTTTCCGATCCGTGTGGAATTGGATTCTCTGGGCAGGGCGGATCTCGTACGGATCCTCACCGAGCCGGAAAACGCCCTGATCAAGCAGTACACCGCCCTGCTGGACACAGAGTCGGTCAAGGTGAAATTTACAGAGGATGGCATTGCAGAAATTGCCGAGATGGCAGCGTTAATTAACGAGAGAACGGAGAACATTGGAGCCAGGCGGCTTTATACCATGATGGAAAAATTACTGGATGAGATTTCATTTGATGCCCCGGAGATGTCCGGGAAAAGCATGATGATCGATGCGAAATATGTTCGCGAGAAGTTGAGAGGTTTCGTGGAGGACGAAGACCTGAGTCGGTACATCTTATAAGTTCAGAGTTCAGAGTTCGGAGTTGGGAGTCCCTCACCGTCTCTCTCCCCATTGAAGGGGGAGGGTTGGGGAGGGGGTGCCGCAATCCGAATTCTGCATTCCGCAATCAACTCACTGTTTTCTTAAATTGTAAGGATACGGACCATGGGAAACCCCTTTGATAAGGCGAGAGTGTTAGTAGAGGCCCTTCCCTATATTCAGCGATTCCATGACAAAACCGTCGTGATCAAGTATGGCGGAAGTGCAATGGAAGAAGAAGGGATGAAGCGGAGCTTTGCCCTCGACCTCGTCCTCTTGAAATATATCGGTATCCATCCTGTTGTCGTCCACGGCGGGGGGCCTCAGATCGGTGAAATGTTGGCCAAGATGGGCAAAAAGTCCCAATTCATACAAGGGATGAGGGTGACGGATGGAGAGACGATGGATGTAGTAGAAATGGTCCTCGTCGGTAAGGTAAATAAAGAGATTGTTTCGCTGGTCAACCAACAGGGAGGAAAAGCCGTTGGACTGAGCGGAAAAGACGGAGGTCTCATCACTGCCAAAAAACTGAAACTAACGAGGGGGGTAAATAAGGGTGGAATCCCAGAAGTTATTGATATCGGAATGGTAGGGGAAGTGAAGGTGATCAACCCCGGAGTGATCGAGGCCTTGGAAAAGGAGAATTTTATTCCGGTCATTGCGCCGGTGGGAGTAGGGGAAAAAGGGGAGACCTATAATATCAATGCGGATCTGGTGGCCGGAGAGATTGCCTCTGCGTTGAAAGCGGAAAAATTGATTTTACTTACCGACGTGGAGGGAGTGCTGGATGGGAGACATCGGCTGATCCCCACGCTTAATGCCAAACAGGCAAAGCGATTCATTACTCAAAAGGTCATCTCATCAGGAATGATCCCAAAGGTCAATTGCTGCCTCCATGCCTTAGAGAAAGGGGTGGCCAAAACCCACATCATTGACGGAAGGGTGGAGCATGCCATCCTTCTGGAGATTTTTACGGATGTTGGTATCGGAACACAGATCTACGAAGAGCCGTAAAGATCGAAGGGGGTCCAAGGGTCCAGGGTTCAAGGGGTCAAGTGAATTGTATAAGGGAAATAACAAGGGAGTTTGCTTTTTGATTGCAAAAACTTGAACCCTTGACTCCTCGAATCCTTGAACCCTTTTATTGAAGAGGTGTTAATGGATTCTCAAACCCTGATGATGTTGTCGGAAAAATATGTGGCCCATACGTACGCCCGTTACCCTGTCCTCTTGGTCAGAGGGAAGGGAACCCGGGTTTGGGATAAGGAGGGGGAGGAATACCTTGATTTTGTTTCAGGACTGGCGGTGTGCAATGTGGGGCACTGTCATCCAAAAGTCGTTCACACCATTCAAGCACAAGCAGAGAAATTGATCCACGTTTCAAACTTCTATTATATCGAGCCACAAATTCAACTGGCTTCCCTTCTTTGTAAACACTCCTTTGCCGACAAAGTTTTCTTCTGCAATAGCGGGGCTGAAGCCAACGAGGGAGCGTTCAAATTGGCCCGGAAATACGCGAAGGAAAAGATGGGAAAGGATCGGTACGAAATCATCACCATGGACCGCTCCTTCCACGGCCGGACCCTGGCCACGCTGACCGCAACGGGTCAAGAGAAGTTCCATAAAGGGTATGAACCTCTGATGCCCGGGTTTAAATATGTCCCTTTCGACGATATCCAGGCAGTGAAAAATAGCATCGATTCGAAGACCTGTGCAGTCATGCTGGAGCCCATTCAAGGAGAAGGGGGAGTGAATTGTCCGTCAGAGGGCTATCTCAAAGCCCTTCGGGAGATCTGCGATGAGAAAAGACTTCTCCTTATCTTTGATGAGGTTCAGGTGGGGATGGGCCGGACCGGAAAGCTTTTTGCTTATGAGCATGACGGGGTTGAACCCGACATGCTCACGCTTGCTAAGTCTTTGGCAAGCGGGGTCCCCATCGGAGCTCTGCTGATTAGGAAGGGGATCGAGGAGAGCTTCAGGCCGGGTGATCATGCCTCCACCTTCGGGGGAAATCCTTTGGCCACGGCAGCCGGTGTGGCAACCCTGACAACGTTGTTAGAAGAGGGGATGTTGGAAAATTGCCAGAAGATGGGAGAGTACTTCTTTTCCCGGCTTGAGGAGATCAAGAAAAAATTTCCTTTTGTCAAAGAGGTTCGAGGAAAAGGCTTGATCCTCGGCATCGAACTGAAAATGGATGGCAGCTCTATTGTGAAGGAGATGCTGAAGAAAAAGATTCTTATCAACTGCACCATGGGGAATGTGCTCCGGTTTCTTCCTCCGCTGATTATCACGAAGGAAGAAATCGATCGGGTCGTGACAGCCTTGGAGGGAGTCTTTAGGGGAATATCCTGATTGCGGAATGCGGATTGCTGATTGCGGAATGTAAATTCAGGTGCCCGTATTCTCAATTTCAAAACTGAATGGCAGTATTTTTTATAGAGTTGAATGTTGAATTCGAATCACAGAGTTCATATTCAAGGTTTTGAATTCCGAATTTCGCATTCCGAAATCCGAAATTGATAAGGGGGATTTTAATGAAGAGTGGGATTAAGAAGGTGGTCCTGGCCTATTCGGGAGGCCTGGATACCTCCATCATTTTAAAATGGTTGAAAAATCAGTATGGGTGCGAGGTGATCGCCTTCACTGCAGATATCGGGCAGGCTGAAGAATTGGATCACCTGGAAGAAAAGGCCAGGGCTACAGGCGCCACTAAGGTCTACGTCGAGGATCTCCGAGAGGAGTTCGTTCGAGAGTATGTCTTTACCACCATCAAAGCGAATGCCATCTATGAGGGAACTTATCTCCTTGGTACTTCCATCGCCCGGCCTCTAATTGCCAAGAGGCAGGTGGAGATCGCCCAGTTGGAGGGGGCTGACGCCGTGGCTCACGGATCCACGGGTAAGGGAAATGATCAAGTCCGATTTGAACTGACCTACTATGCGCTTAATCCTTACATCCGGGTGATCTCTCCCTGGAGGGAATGGGAGTTCAAGTCAAGAGAAGAGCTGATCGCCTACGCCCGGGAGAACCGGATCCCCGTTCCAGTGACAAAAGAGAAGCCGTATTCCTCTGACCGGAATCTTCTTCATATCAGCTTCGAAGGAGGAATTCTGGAGGATCCCTGGTCCGAGGCTCCTGAGAATATGTTTATCCTCTCGGTTTCTCCGGAGAAAGCACCCGACCGTCCAACCCATATTGAAATCGATTTTGAAGATGGTGTTCCAAAACGGATTGACGGAGCATCCCTTTCTCCGGCGGCACTGTTAACTCGGTTGAATGAGATCGGGGGTCGAAACGGAATCGGTCGGGTCGATATGGTGGAGAATCGTTATGTCGGAATGAAATCAAGAGGGGTCTATGAAACTCCCGGAGGCACCATCCTTCATATCGCCCATCGAGCCATGGAATCCATCACCATGGACAGGGAGGTCATGCATTTTCGGGATAGCTTGATCCCTAAGATATCGGAGTTGATCTATTATGGATACTGGTTTTCGCCGGAGATGGACATTCTGAGAGGGGCGATCGAGGAGACGCAGAAGAAGGTGACTGGAACCGTCCGCCTGAAGCTTTACAAGGGGAACTGTACCGTGGTGGGCAGGAAATCCGAGAAATCTCTCTACCACGGGGCATTTGCCACTTTCGAGAAGGATACCGTTTATAATCAGAAGGATGCGGAAGGATTCATCCGGCTCAATGCCCTCAGACTCCGGATCCGAAGGATGATGAGAGGATAAAAACCGTTTCCGTGTCTCGTGACTCGTGAATAAAAACCATTAAACTTATTTTTCAAATCACCAATCACGAGCACGACTCACGATATTTGAGGCTTGGCATGGACGAGCGTTATCGCCACAAAGAGATTGAGGAGAAGTGGCAGAAGATCTGGGAAGGTCAGAATCTCTTTAAGGTCACAGAAGATCCCAAGAAGGAGAAGTATTACCTCCTTGAGATGTTCCCTTATCCCTCGGGCAAGATCCATATGGGCCATGTCAGGAATTACTCCATCGGGGATGTCCTGGCTCGCTACAAAAAGATGAAAGGCTTTAATGTTCTCCACCCCATGGGTTGGGATGCCTTTGGCATGCCCGCGGAAAATGCTGCGATTGAACATGGAGTTCATCCAGCCAAATGGACTTATGAAAATATTGATTATATGAGGAATCAACTCAAGCGGATGGGCCTCAGTTATGACTGGGATCGGGAGTTCGCCACCTGCGATGTCTCGTATTACAAATGGGAGCAGCTCTTCTTTGTAAGGATGTACGAGAGAGGACTGGCCTATAAGAAGAGGTCCTTTGTCAATTGGTGCGAGATCTGCAAGACCGTTTTGGCGAATGAGCAGGTGATGAGCGACGGGACATGCTGGCGGGGCCATGCCGATGATCCGGGCGTTATACAGAAAGAGCTGGACCAATGGTTCTTTAAGATTACGGCATACGCAGAAGAACTTTTGCAATGGTGCGATAAACTTCATGGATGGCCTGAGCGCGTCCTCACTATGCAGCGCAACTGGATTGGAAAGTCAATGGGCGCCGAAATTCATTTCCCTCTGGAGAACTCCAAAGAGGTCATTAAAGTCTTCACCACGCGACAGGATACGGTTTTTGGCGCAACATTCATGAGTTTGGCCCCCGAGCACCCCCTTGCCCTGAGCCTGTCAAAAGGGACTGCCCAAGAGCAGGCCGTAAGAGAATTCGTCGAAAGGATGAGACGGCAGGACAAGACGAAGAGGACCGCCGAGACCACGGAAAAGGAGGGAGTCTTCACCGGAGGTTATTGTCTGAACCCGATGACCAAGGCCAGGATGCCCATTTTCGTTGCCAATTTTGTTTTGATGGAATATGGAACAGGGGCGGTGATGGCTGTGCCTACCCATGACCAGAGGGACTTTGAATTTGCGAAGAAATTCGGACTCCCCTTGATTGTGGTCGTCCAGCCAGAAGGCCAAGCGTTAGATGCTCACACCATGATGGAGGCCTATGAGGGGGAGGGTTTTTTGGTCAACTCCGGTAATTTAACGGAATGGATAGCGTCAATGCCAGAGAGAAAATCGCGCAATATCTCGATGAGCAGAGACTCGGTGGAGGCAGAATCAGTTACCGATTGAGGGATTGGGGTATTTCGAGGCAGCGTTATTGGGGGGCACCCATCCCAATCATTTACTGCGACCGGTGTGGAACGGTACCCGTTCCTGAAAAAGACCTACCTGTTGTCCTTCCCTTTAATGTGGAGATCACCGGGACGGGCGAGTCGCCTCTGAAAGGGGTGAAGGAGTTTGTGGAGACTCGATGCCCGAGGTGTGGCGGGCCCGGTCGAAGGGAGACAGACACGATGGATACCTTCGTTGAGTCCTCTTGGTATTTCGATCGGTTTGCATCCCCTGACTACGATAAGGGACCATTAGACAAGAAGCGGGTGGATTACTGGATGCCTGTAGATCAATACATTGGAGGAATTGAGCATGCGATCCTCCACCTTCTCTATTCCCGATTCTTCACCCGTGTTTTAAGGGAAATGGGATGGGTCAGTGTCGATGAGCCGTTCACAAACCTTCTGACTCAAGGGATGGTTTGCAAAGAGGTATACGAGTGCCCCAAAGATGGTTATCTCTTTCCGGAAGAGGCGGAGGGACAGGGGGAAACAATTCGTTGCCGGAAGTGCGGGGAAGGGGTTTCCGTCGGAAGACTTGAGAAGATGTCCAAATCGAAGAAGAACGTGGTGGATCCTGAATACTTGATCGAGAAGTATGGTGCGGACACAGCCAGGATGTTTTGTCTTTTTGCCTCTCCGCCTGAGAAAGATTTGGATTGGAGCGACCAAGGGGTGGAGGGGTCTGCCCGTTTCCTCAACCGGGTTTGGAGGCTCTTTTACGAGCAGGATCGTCATGTTCAAAATGTAAAATCCCTTCCTTTTGGAACGATCCTTGACGGAGATCGCAAGCCTCTGCGGCAGAAGGTTCACAAAACGATCAAGAAGGTGACCGAAGACATTGAACGATTCCATTTTAACACCGCAATCAGTGCGGTCATGGAATTGGTAAACGAGATCTATGTTTTGGAGTTCAAAGATAGCATGGACGATCTTTCGAGAAGGGTGATGCGCGAGGCGGTCGAGACGGTTGTCATTTTGCTCTCGCCCTTCGTTCCCCATTTTGCGGAAGAACTCTGGGAAGCTTTGGGAAATCGGGAATCTGTCATCAAGACCCGCTGGCCCGATTACGATCCGGAAGCCGTTTTGGAAGAGGAGATATTGATCGTCATTCAGGTAAACGGAAGACTGAGGGACCGGATGACCATCCCTGCCTCGTACGGACAGGAAGAAGTAAAAGCCTGGGCGCTGAGGAGCGAGAGGATCAGGAAATTGGTAGAAGGTAAGGAGATCAAACGGGTGATCCTCGTGCCCAGAAAACTGGTCAATATTGTTTGCTAACACCTACCCTATTCCCCTCCCCCTTGAAGGGGGAGGGTGAGGGTGGGGGTGAAAACAGTTTTTTCCCCATCCCTCCATCCCCTCCCGCCAAGGGAGGGGGAAAGGTTTGTGGTTGACGATGGTATTCTTAAGGAACTTTTTGATAATCATTTGTATGGTTCTGATCGCAGGATGCGGGTACCAAATGATGGGAAAAGAGACATATGTTCCACCTGGTCTGCATTCCATTGCGATCCCCACTTTCAAAAATCAAACCTTTGAGCCTGGAATTGAAATTGCATTCACTGAGGCTGTTCTGAACGAATTCATCCAAGATAGAAGGGTGAAGGTGGTAAGCCGATCAGAAGCAGATTGCATTTTGGAAGGTGCTATCACATATTTTAGCACCGCTGGATCTGCTTATAGTGTTTCTGGCTTTGTTGCGCAATATTCGATCAATGTCACGATCAATTTATCTCTGAAAGACCGGACCGGGAAGGTCCTTTGGGAGCAGAAAGGTTTGAGTGAACCCGGATGGTTTGCGACTCAATCCGTCAGTGTTACCAACGAATCGGCTAAACAAGGTGCCATTCAAAAGGCAGCAGCAACTTTTGCGGAGTTTGTTCGAAATCGTTTCTTTTATAATTTTTGATCTTACGCCCGCACTCCTTTCTCCCTCATGGAGAGAGAAGGTGAGGGTGGGCGGGAGAAATAGTCATGTACACCGCGTCTGATTTGAGAAAGGGGTTGAAAGTTATTATTGATGCGGAACCCTACATCGTCACGGCTTTCGAATTTTCTAAGCCCGGCAAGGGGCAAGCCCTTTATCGGACGAAACTGAGGAATATGATCACAGGCTTAAGTATTGATAGAACGTATCGTGAAGGAGAAACCTTCGAGCCCGCTTCGTTAGAGGAACGAACGATGCAATTTCTTTATAAGGAAGGCGATCACTATCACTTCATGGACAACGAGAACTACGAGCAGATCATCATCAGCGAGGAGTCCCTGGGAGATGCCAAAAACTTTCTCATTGAAAATCTGAACGTGGAGATTCTGATGTTCGGAGAAAGGGCAATTGGCGTCGAGTTGCCGAACTTCGTCAATCTCAGGGTGATGAAGACGGAACCGTGGGTGAGAGGCGATACCTCGAAGGCGGATTTCAAGCCCGCTACGTTAGAAACTGGCTACGTACTTCGCGTCCCTCCGTTCATCGAAGAGGGGGAGCTGATTACCATTGATACCCGAACGGGTGAATTTTCGAAAAGGGTGAAAGAATAGGTTCGTGGCGAAAAACTGGCCACTTGCAAAACGTCAACAAAACCTTCAACAGAGGGCCTGCCTCCTACGGCAAATCAGGGAGTTTTTTGTTGGAAAAGGCTATGTGGAAGTGGAAACTCCCCACCGAATTCCAACTCCTGCACCGGAATCTCATATTGATGCCATTCCCTCCGGGACATGGTTCCTCCACACCTCTCCCGAACTATGCATGAAACGTATGATCGCAGCGGGATATGACAAGATCTTTCAAATCTGCAGGTGCTGGCGAGGAAGAGAACGGGGGAACAAGCACCTGCCCGAATTTACTCTTCTGGAGTGGTATAGGGCACGGGGCGACTACCACTCATTGATGGAGGAGTGTGAGGGATTAATTCAATCCATAGCCAGGTCGATTGGCTTGGGACAGAAAATTGTTTTCCGCGGCCGTGAGATTGATCTCTCTGAGCCATGGGAAAGAATCTCTGTCAAGGAGGCATTTTATGGTTATACGCGAACCTCTGTGACGGAAGCGCTGGATCGAAACCTTTTTGACGAAATCATGGTTCAGGACATTGAACCGAAACTGGGATTAGAAAAACCGACGTTTATTTATGATTACCCCGCTCAACGTGGAGCACTGGCCCGGCTGAAACAGCAAGACCGGACGGTTGCCGAACGTTTTGAACTTTATGTAGGCGGCTTGGAGCTGGCCAATGGCTTTTCGGAGTTGGTCGATGCAAAAGAGCAAAGAAAGCGATTTCAAGTAGAAAATGAAAATCGCCAATCTCTTGGCAAGGGCATTTATTCTATGCCAGAAAAATTCTTAGCGGAATTAGACGAGATGCCTCCATCGGCGGGCATGGCATTGGGAGTGGATCGACTGGCCATGGTTTTTTTAAATGCCGAGACGATTGATGAGGTGGTCGCTTTTACTCCGGAAGAACTTTAAATTTGTCCCCGTCACCGCACCCCTCGCTTAGGGGAGATGGGAAGGGGAAAGGTCTTATGTCTTTTTGGACGAGAAAGAGTAGAATTGTCATTACCTGTGCGAAGGGCATATCGCCTTTTCTAAAGCGGGAGATTCTCTCCTTAGGCTTTGCGGTCTTATCAGAAGGAAAGGCGGAGGTTGTGACAGAAGGAGCGATGGAAGATACCTTGAGGCTGAACCTGCTGACCCGCACAGGACAGCGAGTTCTGTTTCTGCTTGAGTCATTCAATGCAAAGACCCCTGACGATCTCTATAAAAGGATATCTGGAATTCCTTGGGAAGATTTTATTTCAGAAGATAGTTATTTCTCTGTCACTTCTTCTGTTCACAACCTGACGATTAAGGATTCGAGGTTTGCAAATGTGAGATGCAAGGACGCCGTGGTGGACAGGATTAAAGAAAAGCGCGGGCGGAGGCCTGATACCGGTCCTGAAAGAGACAAAGTTGTGATTCATCTCTACTGGACAGGTAATGTATGCCAAGTTTTTCTCGATACATCGGGGGAGCCTCTTTCCAAACGCGGGTACAGAATGATCCCTCTCAAGGCACCCATGCAAGAGACCCTTTCGGCGGCTGTTGTTTTGGCAACCGGTTGGACGGGAAACGGAAATTTTATTAACCCGATGTGCGGTAGCGGAACGCTTGCCATCGAGGCCACATTAATTGCTCTCGGTAGGGCGCCAGGTCTGTTAAGAAGTAATTATGGTTTTATGCATCTGAAGGGATTTGATGAATCTTCTTTTAAAGCGCTCCGCAGGAAATTAAGAGCGGAAGCCAAGGATAAATTGAATGGAAGGATCATCGCCACGGATATCAGCCAGCAGGCTGTCGAATCAGCAAAGAGGAATGCGACGACAGCAGGCATAGAGCGATTCATTGGGTTCGGGGTATGTGATTTTTCTGAAACACCCGTTCCAGACGGAGACGGGGTGGTTGTCATCAACCCGGAATATGGCGAGCGACTGGGGGAAACAGAAAAGTTGAAGGAGACCTACCGGGGGATTGGAAATTTTTTTAAGAAGAAATGTCATGGGTATACAGGATACGTCTTTACGGGTAATCTCGACCTGGCAAAAAACGTAGGGTTGAGAACGAAAGGAAGAATTCCTTTTTACAATGGCCCCATCGAGTGCAGGCTATTGGAGTATGATTTGTATGAAGGGAGCAGAA
>DATHCH010000036.1:0-6269 GCA_035319625.1 Thermodesulfobacteriota bacterium | reverse complement strand
AGCCTGGTTTGTCTACGCGCCCGACATTTTTCCGGTGAGTATCAACTACTATTCCCGAGATTCTAAGTGGTCCAGTATACCAAATAAAATTTTTAGCCAATTTCCCTGCCGGAAATTCCTGGGCGTTACGGTAGCTCAAACATCGCAGTAAGAAATGTCAGCGAAAGATTGGCGAATCTGTTTATCTGGAGGAAATACCGGACCACCTCCGCTCGCAAAATGAGCCGAAATTGGACCGACACGGTGCGGGACCACCGAGAGATTTTAAGTTAAGACCCAACCATCAGGCGATTTCCCATCAATTTTGAATATTTCTAAATCAAGCACTTAGAGAAGTCAAGTTGGAATAACTTGGGTTAATTTGGATTATTTTCGGTTAAGACGGTTACACTTTGGTTACGCCTATTCTATGAGTTTCTTTTGCTCCCTGTGATTAGATGTAATAGTTAGAATTTAACCTTGCAGACAGTGTCAAACTTGGTGACTTCTTGCTGTAATCAATGAAACGTCCCTCTTCCCTTCCAGTGCAGATTTCAACCAGAAATCCTCAGTTTGGGCATAGTGCGGGTATTGGCAAACTGCACGCTTTTTGAATGACCGGTACTATCAAAAAACCCTAACGTTTCACAGATTGCGAGGTCTCGTCGCACGCAGGCAAATTGGATGTTTTACAAGATAGCCCCCTTTCATACCTAAGCTACCTCGGCTTCATCAAGAGGCCGTATCAAGACAAGACAGAACAACCCTCATTTCTTGACCCTAAAAAGTTTTCGCAAAAAAATTACTTGACAAGAATAAGCTCATAGGTTAATATGTGCTTAGTTTTATATAAAATACATTTGATAGGGAGGGAAAATCAATGTCACTGCCGCATGCCTTGTTAGGGTTACTGAATTATCGTCCGGCCACCGGCTATGAACTTAAGGCCACCTTCACGAAATCGATTCATTTTTTCTGGAATGCGACGCTACCTCAAATCTACCGCACCTTGAAACAGATGGAAGGTAGCGGTTGGCTCAATGTCACCGTGGAGCATCAAGATGGGAGACCCAGCCGCAAAGTCTATCACATCACGGATGCCGGAAGAAAAGAGCTCAAGCGGTGGTTGAACGAACCATTGGAGATGCCAGAGCCCCGTAACGCCATGATGATCAGGACCTTCTTCGGCAACCAGATGAATTTAGACCAATTTATCGCTCAATTACAGAAATGGCGGGAATATCACGTTAGCTTATTGAAAAGGTATGAAAAGGAAATTACTCCCGTAATAGACCGTTATGCCAAGATGACGGGTGCCTTTAGAGATGCTCGTTACTGGAATTTGACGCTCGACTTTGGTCGAAGATATACAAAAATGGTTTTAGACTGGTGTGAAGCCGCCTTGTCCTCTTTGAATCAAACGAAACAAGTGAGTGGGAGAAGGTTATTACAAAAAGGGAGTTCATTCCAACAAAAAGGATCAAGGAGGTAAATGTTATGGAGCTAAAAAACATTCTATTTATCACATCCTTTGTCCCGGTGACCATCTTCACAGTCCTGACACGGGTAGGCGGGGCTACGTTCACCCAGGGCCAAATTGCTACGGTTATAGGTCTAATTCTTGCAGGGATCCAATTTATTGTCTCGAAGCAATTTCTTAAAAACACGACCTACCTGGATAAGGCCTTCCTTGGATTTCTTGGGTTTGGGACGGCATGGGTCTACTTTACCCCTCCCCCTCTCTCTTCCTTGTTTGTTGATCACTCAACAACGCTTCTCTATTCTGTCCTTTTTCTGACAACCCTTCTACCACAACTATTTGGATATGATCCGTTCACCTACGCCATTGCCAAACGATGGTATCCAGAAACGGTCTGGAAAGTCCCTCAATTTAGACTCATCAATCTCCATATCACTTATATTTGGAGTTGCCTCTTTTTCTTTTCAGCTCTCTCGAACTGGCTTGGTCACGGAAAGCCTGTATTCTGCGTCCTTATACCTCTTATCCTTCTATTTGGGATCGGACTACCCTTTTCGAAAAAATATCCTGACTATTACCTGAAGCGAGCCTTTACCACTCAACCTGTTGATCCGTCTTTTTTTCCAGCGACAGCCAGAGAACTCATCTCTCGCATGCCTCTGGGTTTTGATCCTGAGGTGGCCAAAGATCTCAAAGCAGACATTCAGTTTGCCCTCTCAGGGGAAGGGGGCGGTGAGATGGTGCTTTCTATCGCAGGAGGGAAATGCGCCTTTAGAGAAGGAAAAACCCCCGCTCCGGCATTGGCCATCTATTGTTCCGGGGACGTGTGGCTAAAGATGGCGAAAGGAGAGATCAACAGGCCTAAAGCCATGATGGAGGGACTCTATAGGGTGGAAGGGGACATGAGTCTACTAATGAAAATGGGGGATCTTTTCCGTGCTCCCACAAAAGCCAAAGAAAAATTCATCAAGAAAGGAGAGAAAAAAATGTTGAAAATTTTAGCTATCCAAGGAAGCCCGCGGCCAAAAGTGAGCAATACAGACGTTCTGCTTCAAGAATTTCTAAAAGGTGCCCAAAGTCAAGGTGCTGAGACTGAAACGGTCTATCTCAAACAGAAGGATATTCACGCCTGCGTAGGTTGCTACACCTGCTGGACGAAGACCCCGGGGGTGTGCATATTCAAGGACGATATGCCCGAACTTTTAGCAAAGGTAAGAAGTTCCGATATAATGGTTTACGCAACCCCCTTATACTACTATAATATGACCTCCCTTCTGAAGGCCTTTCAGGATAGGCTTCTTCCCCTTTCAGATCCTCATCTGATCAAGAGGGGCGAGACCTATCGACATCCTTCAAGATACCAAGTGAATCAAAAGATGGTTCTTGTCTCTACTTGCGGGTTCCCCGAAATATCTCATTTTGATGGCCTCCGACATATCTTCCGCCACTGGGGAAACGGCCAGGTGCCTCTCATCGGTGAACTTCTGATGCCGGGTGCGGAACTCTTAAAGCAGGAGATGCTGAAAGAGAAGGCTCACGTCACTTTTCACGCTGCTTATCAAGCAGGGGTTGAAGTGGTTCGGGATGGAAGGGTTTCAAAGGAAACAGAAGCAGAAATCCAGAAACCCCTTCTAAAGGCTAATGAGATGGCTGAGCTGGCGAATCTTTGGTGGGATAGTTACTTGGAAGGGTTAGCACAGGGTAAACCTCAAGAAAGAGGAAAGGTAGAGGATATGAGACTCCTTTTAAGAGGGATGGCAGCAACGTTTAATCCCCAGACAGCCGGAAACCTTAAAGCCACCATTCAGTTCGAGGTAACCGGGAAGCAACCGGGGAATTGGTTCTTCTCGATCGAGAATGGAAGATGCTTTTACCAGGAAGGAAAGACGAATTCTCCGAACCTAACCATCCAGACTCCTTCAGAAGTTTGGTTAGCCATTTCAAACAATGAGTTGGATGGCCAACAAGCTTTCATGGATGGCAAATATTTAGTTCAGGGGGACGTTGGCCTATTGATGCAGATGAAGAATTTTTTTGGCAATGCCGAATAAAGTACACCTTATTAATCTTTGTTTCATCATCATCCGAAAACATAGAATGCGGCATGCTGAATCATTCCATATGGATTCAGGAGAAAAATAGTCCAACAAAATAACAAGCAAAAAAGAGAGGAGGTCGATACTCCAATAAAGCCACGATCTGATTTTCATATATTCATTTGGGATACCTGATTTCTACCAGTAATCCTCAACGTCAGGTAATGGCACAGACTGAGGACTTGTAGGTGAAATAATCAAGTCATCTGTTGATTAGCTCTACAAGTCATTACTCAACGATAACATCTTGAGCTCAGGATTACTGGTGAGACTGTCGAAAAACCTTAAAACGGGTTTTTTCGGATACGTAAGTAGTTGATATTACTATATGTGAATTTTCTAAAATCGCGACATTTGGGCTTTTTCGACAGTCTCGGTAGAAATCATGTATCCGAGGCGAATATATGAACATCAAATCGTAACTTTTTCGAGGTATCAGAAATAGCGAATAAATAGCAGATATATGCACTTTTCAAGAATAATAATTTTATGGCCCCTTCCGTTCGGAGTGCCTCTAACCATTTCCAGAAAAAGTCGTCTAACAGTCTTACTTCTCAACTCCTGATACTTCTGAACTATGTCCATGTTATTTTCATGTTGTTCGTTAAATAATGTTCCGTTCCAGGAAAAGTCTCTCTTGAATGTATCAAATAAATGACTAAGCATCTTCTCCGTTGCTATGACTTGCCCCTTACCTTGATCCTTCCCGCTCGATAAGCGCGGGTATAGTTCCGGCAAAAGGGATCTCGCCCCAATACCAGCTCCGTGGCCAGCAACACGCTCAATAGCCTATCATCAAACGGGTCAATGATGGCAGCGTCCAGCCCTGTCGCTAATGCCTGCGCGAGAAAAGCCTGGTTGATCAGGCTGCGGCCTGGTAACCCGAAGGAAATATTGCTTAGACCGATGCAGAATCGTACAGAAGGGTACTCGGCGCGCAGGGTGCGCATTGTCTCCAGGGCAATCATCCCTCCGTTAGTGTTGGTGCTGAGCGCCATCGCCAGGGGATCCGCGTAAACATCTTCATCCCGTACCCCAGCCTGGCGCGTCTGCTTTATGATTCTGCGCGCGGTGCTTAAGCGTCCCTCCACACCAGCAGGAATGCCAACATCATCTAACAGCAGTGCAATGACCGGGCAGCCGCGCTCCGCGACCACTGGCAAAATGGTCTCCAGTCGGCTGGCTTGGCCGCTGATGGAATTGACCATAGGCGTTTGCTTCACCCGTTCCATACCCGCTTTCAATGCAGCCGGATTGGCACTATCCAGACAGAGTGGAACCTCCACGACGCTTTGGACAGCATCGATCAACCAGAGGAAATCCTCTATTTCACGGTAGGGTGCGGTGCCAGCATTCACATCCAGGTAATCTACGCCCGCTTCCACTTGACGCCGGGCCAGGTCCTGGATAAATGCCCCGTCTCGTGAAGCAACTGCGGCAGCAGTCTTCTTGAGTGTGCCGTTAATTTTCTCTCCGATGACAAGCATAGGCAATTCCTTGTAAGCAAGCTAAAAACACGGGAGTCTACAGATGCGCTTCTTGCTCTGAGCGCTCCCTGTTTTCTAAGCCTATTTTCGGTGAGCTAGGCCACTTTGCCGTACTCGCGGTTGGCTACGACGGAAGCCTTTATGTTTTTCGGCTCCTTTTGCACCGACTCCCGGTCCATATCCACTAGACCCACATCGTCGACCACGGCATCGAGGCAGATTTTCTTGATCGCGTCTGCGGAATAAGTCCTTATTCCTTGCTCCTCACTAAGTACCGGCATGATTTCACCTCAACTCCTTTCTGTCCCGTTTTGTTTTTCCTTTTTCTCCACCACACAATAGATCCCTTCGCCAGCCATAGCCGGTCCAAGACACTGGTTATCGGAAAGGCAAGAAGCCTTCCGCAGGTCTCCGGACTTCCAGCGTTTGATGAGTCCGGATTCTCTAATGAAGGGACGGCTCATAGAGATGTAGTCGGCCCACCTCTGCTCAATGATCCGGTCCGCCACAGGCAAAGAACGGATACCCCCCACCAATATCAATGGAACCTTTATTGTTTCCTTAAAGACCTTTGCTGCTTCAAGAAAATAGGCCTCTTTTTCTTCATTGGTAATTCCCTTTCTGAAAGGGGTTAATTGGCCTGATCGCAAAGTCCCACCACTGAGTTCAATGGCATCGATGCCATCCTCTTGCAGCAGCCTTCCGATTTTTAAGGAATCTTCCAAAGTGAGTCCTCCTTCCATGAAATCCTGCGAATTAAGCTTGATCAGGATAGGGAACGCGTCACCTACCGTCGACCGTACTTTTTTCAGGACTTCTCTTAGGATCTGGTATCGATTCTCCACCGAACCTCCATAGGCATCAGTGCGTTTGTTGAAAAGGGGGGAGAGGAATTGATTCATCAAGTAGCCATGGGCCGCATGGATTTGAACCCCATCAAACCCCGCTTTTTCGGCCCTCTGAGCAGCCAGACCGAAGGCCTCAATAAGTTCCTGAATGTCGCCCACCGTCATCTCCTTGCAGGGAGACTTGGAGATTCCCTCTACGCTCGAGGGGGCCAGAGGCATCTGACCGGTTAGCTTAGGATCGGCCAAACAACCGGAATGGGATATTTGGAGTACAATTTTACCACCCTGACCTTGAACGGCCTGCGTTATTTGCCTAAGCCCATTAATCAAGGCATCCTTATAGACACCTATCTGTTTAGGTCCAGCCTGTCCTTCCGGC
>DATHCH010000035.1:0-8027 GCA_035319625.1 Thermodesulfobacteriota bacterium | reverse complement strand
ATGGATTTTATCCACTCTCGTCCTGACCTTGCTATCGGCGGGAGGAGGGTGTTAGAACAGAAAAATCTCAAATATCTTTGGTCAGGTGTCAGGGAAGATTTATGGATTGCTGGGGTTTTCAAAAAGAATTAAACACCGAGGTAGGCTGTCTTGACATGCTCATCCCGGAGTAACGACTGCCCTGTCCCCTGTTGAGTGATCCTGCCGGTTTCGAGCACGTATCCTCTATCGGCTACCATAAGGGTTTGTTTTACATTCTGCTCCACAATGAGGACCGTTGTCCCCTCGCTGTTAATCTTTCGGATGGTGTTGAAAACCTCTTTGACGAGAAGAGGGGCAAGACCCAGAGAAGGTTCGTCAAACATCTGAAGCTTGGGCAGTGACATCAATCCCCTTCCTATGGCGAGCATCTGTTGTTCTCCGCCGCTTAGGGTTCCGGCAAGCTGCCTTCTTCGCTCTCTTAGCCTTGGCAATAATGCGAAGACCGTCCCTTTTGTCTTCTCTCGCTGAACCCTTGCCGCTCCTCTAAGGGACCCCATGTCCAAATTCTCTTCGACGGTCATCTCCACGAAGAGCCTTCGGGCTTCGGGCACGTGAGCGATCCCCAGCTCAGTCAGCTTGAAAGGATCGATTTTGTAGATGGGGTTGCCCTCGAATCGTATCTCTCCATTTTTAGGTCTTAGGATACCGGAGATGGTTTTTAAAATTGTAGATTTCCCCGCTCCGTTGGCACCGATCATGGCTACGATTTCCTTCGGCTTCACTTCAAATGAGACATTCCAGATGACCTGAACATCACCGTAAAGGACGTCGATATTTTTAATTTGAAGCACGTTCTGCCTCTCCAAGATACGCTTCAATCACCAGAGGATTATTCCCTATCTCTTGAGGAGTTCCTTCTACTATTTTTTCACCGTAGTTCAGGACGACCACCCGGTCAGAAAGGGACATGATCACCTTCATGTGATGTTCTATGATCATGATTGTTATCCCTTTGGCTTTCACTTTTCTAATGATATTGATCAGCTCATTCTGCTCGGAGGGATTCAGTCCGGCAAAGGACTCGTCGAGAAGAAGCATTTCGGGTTGTGTGGCAAGAGCTCTTGCTATCTCGAGTTTTTTTCTCTTACCCAGCGGAAGGCTCTTGGACATGAGACTTCGGTCCTCATAAAGCCCGGTAAACTCGAGGACGTTGAGAGCTATTCTCTCAGCCTCTGCCTTGTCGTTTGCCCGGAGAAAGGCCGAGGCGATGACATTGTCAAGCACTGTCATTCTTTGTAAAGGTCTGACGACCTGAAAGGTCCTTCCGACTCCCCGCTTGCATATCTGATAGGGCTGCAAATGAGAGATTTTTTCTCCCTTAAAAAAAACGTCCCCTTTCGTGGGTGGGTAGAATCCGTTCACCACGTTGAAGAGAGTCGTTTTGCCCGCACCATTCGGACCGATCAGACCGAGGATCTCCCCTTTCTCGACAGAATAAGATACGTCCGTGAGGGCCGCGAGTCCACCGAATCGCTTTGAGATACGTTGAATGTGGAGCAAACTCATTTTAACGCCCCTCGGGGTTTGAAGAGTCCTGTGATCTTCCGGAAATCTCCGACGATCCCATTGGGCAAAAAGATGATGATAAAGATTAAAAGGATTCCGAAGAGGGTTTGATGGGCAGCACCGATTTTTGGCATGGATCTGATGACCTCAGCCAGAAAGACCATGATCAGGGCTCCAATCACAGGCCCCCAGTAAGTGGCCACCCCTCCGACCATCACCACCATGACGGCCACGATGGATATATCATAAAGAGGGAAAACGGTCGTTGGATCGATGTATCCCATATAATTCATGTAAAAGGCACCCGCTATTCCCGTGAGGACCCCGCTCAGGCAGAGGGCGATGGTTTTATAAAAGGTTGTGTTTATCCCCAGCGAGTTTGCGGCGTCTTGATCCTCCCGAATGGCCACAAAATAATATCCGAGCTTGGACGTCATCACTTTCTTTATCAGAAAGAAAGAGCCTGCAGCAAGCAATAGTATGACGTAAAAGTACCATGTCTTCTCAACCCATGTCCTCTGTTTGATCAATATGCCGAGGTCCCCTTGTGTGAATTTCACAAGATTTTCCGCGGTCACCCTCAAGACTTCTCCCAGGGCGAGTGTGGCAAGGGCAAAGTAAGCTCCCCTCAGCCTTAAGCAGATAAACCCGATCACCAAGGACGTGATTGCGAGGACAGGGACGCTGACCAGAAGCCCCCACCATCCAGATATCCCGAGATGGTGGTAGAGGAGACCGGACGAATAAGCGCCCATGCCAAAGAATGCCGCATGGCCGAAAGATACTTGGCCGCAGTATCCTCCAAGCAGATTCCACCCCATTCCAATGATAGACCACATGATGACCAGCACGAGGATGTGCATGACATAAGAACTCAGCCCAATCATAGGCAAAAAGCAGAGAACCAAAAAGACGATCGGTGGCATGAGCTTCTTCATTTCCCCAGCCTCTGCTTTCGCAATAGGGAAGCCACTCCACCCGGAAGGAAGATCAAGGCGGCCACGAATATCAGGAACCTGCCCGCGGGGGCCCACCCCATACCAAGATATGTAGCCGTCATGGATTCAAAGATCCCAAGAATGACCCCCCCAATAATCGCTCCTTCGGTAGATCCCATTCCACCAAGGACGGTGATCACAAATCCGACATTGGTGAATTGTTTCCCCAACGAGGGATAGAGATAGTAGATTGGGATGAAGAGACATCCGGCTCCTCCGACCAGGGCTGCGCCAATGCCAAACGTAACGACTCTCATTACCCCCACATTGACCCCCATCAGGAGCGCGGCGTCGGTATCCTGCGCCGTTGCTCTGATGGACTTGCCCGTGTCGGTTTTGGTAAGAAGAAACCAAAGCGCAACGGTGATGACCACCGCTGTTAAGAAAGACAAGGACCAAGGTGCGGAAAGAGAGAGCTCAATCGGGGCGTCTTTCCAGAAGTCGGTTAGATACCATGCCTTTGACGCATAGCTGACGGGGGTGGAACGATAGTTGGACGTAAAAAAGACCGTTGCTAGATTGGCAAGGACCATCCCGATGCCCACGGTGAGGATCACCTGATTATGAGGCAGGATGGATTCCACCTTCATCACCGGATTGATCAGAAATTTTTGAAGCCCGACCCCGAGGAAAAAGAGGAGAGGCGTTGCCACGAAGATGGAGAGATAGGGGTCGAGATGGAAGAGCGTAAAAAGCCAGTACGCGACGTACATGGCCACCATCATGAGATCGCCATGGGCAAGGTTGATGATCCTCATCACGCCCATGATCAGGGCCATCCCTAAGCCGATGAGAGCGTAGAGGCCGCCGAGCAAAAAGCCGGAGATCAAGGTCTGTAAGAAAAGCTCAACCTGGGCCGCCATATGCAGTGGAACAATACCAAATGTCAAAGCTCAAAGTTCAAAGGAAAATGGAAAGCTCAAAATGGAAATGGTAACGTCCGAACAAAAATATTTTGGCATTCAGTCATTTGAGCTTCATTTGATATTTGGAATTTGAAATTTGGATTTAAGAATTCTACTTCCTATCCCTCCATCTTGGAATCGGATAGACATACTTCTGGGTAGCATATTTCTGGGGCCAGATGGTTTCGAACTGGCCATGGATCACCTGCAGCACCAAGGTATCCATGAAATTCTGATTCGTGTAGCCTGCTTTATCCTCGAATCTAATCGGGCCGAAGGCAGTCATTATATTCGTGGCCTTCATGGTCGCGCGAATGCCGTCGGGTGTCCAGGACTTTGCCCTGGTCAGAACATCCTTGACGATATAAAGGGCCGAATATGCCTCCGCACCATGATAGGAAGGGTAGTCCCTGTAGAGTTTCTTGTATTTTTCAGCAAACTCTCTGGCCCCCGGGTAAACGACCTGAGGACTCCAGAGGGTGGCTGTGACCACGTATTCCGCCGCCTCCTTTGCATTTTGGATAAATTCGGGAATGGCAAAACCCGCCGCCCCGCCCGCATAAAGCTTTGCCTCAATCCTGAGCTCTTTGATCTGCCGCATCAGTAAAGAGGCGTCCATCACGTAAGAGACCATGTAGATCACATCCGGTTTTTCTGCTTTGACTTTGGAGAGGATCGGTTTAAAATCAACCGCTCCTTTTTCGTATTGCTCTTTCGCCAAGACTCTCATCGGAAATTTTTCTGCCTGTTTGACCATGTCCTCCGCACCGGAGGTGCCGAAATCGGAGCTTTCGTACAGAATGGCAATGGACGTGGGTTTGACGACTTCTTTAAAAAAAGACATCAGTCCGCTTGCGTAGTACGCGTTCGTGGGGTTCAAACGAAACACATACTTGTAGTTCTGTTGCGTGATGTCGTCCGTGGCGCCGGTCACCACCAGGTAAGGAGTTTTCCTCTCTTCTGCGACGGCAGCGATGGCCTTTGAGCACGAAGAACTGTATTCCCCGAAGATCACAGACTGTTTCTTCACGTCAATCAGCTTTTCAGCGATAGACCTTGATACCTCCGGTTTACCCTGAGAGTCTTCGAACTCCAGAACAATCTTTCTGCCTTTTAATCCGCCCTTGGCGTTGATTTCTTCCGCGGCGATCTCATATGACCTCTTTTCTATTTCGCCAAATTTTGCGTTCGTCCCCGTCAGGGGAAGGGGAATGCTCAGTTTGACGTCTTGTGCGAAAAGAGTGCCTGCAAAAAAAGTTGGAAGAAATGCCATGCAAAAAATGACCGACATTTTTTTCATTTTTCAACCTCCTGACAGTATTAAGAGAAAAAAAGTTACGGAATCTGAGTTATTATTATTTACTCGAGAGAATGTTGTCAAGTATTATTGGGTGGAAGATAGAAGGGTAAGATCCAGGGATTGGTAAAAGAGGAAGTACTCAGTTATGATTATTCGGTCTTGTTTTCAAGCGGAAAAGACTTATAATTGTGTTAAACTTGTGGAGCGTAGGCGGGAGAGCCAGGAGATCGTTTTGCCACGGAGGGCAAAAAATGGAAAGTCCAAGGTCGAAATGGATTGCTACGGACTGTACCATCTGCTACCACAGTTGCGGGATGAACGTTTTAGTTGAAGAAGGTAGGATCACAAAAGTGGCAGGGCTTAAAGATCATCCTTTGAACAGGGGGCGACTTTGTCCAAAAGGAGCGAGAGCCGCAGAGTTGGTCTATCATCCCGACCGCCTTCGATACCCTTTGAAGAAAGTCAACGGTGAATGGAAGAGAATTTCCTGGGACGTCGCCCTGACGGAAATTGCCAATAAGCTGCAACATTTAAAGAAGGAATTCGGACCGGAGATGCTGAGCATTTTCAGCGGCTCCATCGGCGTAGAAAACCTTGAGATGATGGAATTGGCCCAGCGGTTTAAAGGAGCTTTTGGCAGTCCTAATTTCGTCTCCGTAGAGGGGATTTGCTATCGCATGCGCATCCGGGCGAGACAGATGACTTTTGGAAAATACCCCGTAGAAGACATGGATACCAGATTGTATATCCTGTGGGGTCATAATCCCGAACAGTCCGATTTCCCGCTGCACTTGGCGATTCGAGAAAATCTGGAGAAAGGATCGGAGCTTGTGGTGATCGACCCGAAGAAGACCTCCCTGGCCAAAAAAGCAGAGATGTATCTGCCCATTCGTCCGGGGACGGACGGCGCCCTTGCCCTTGCTTTAATCCATGTGATCATCAAAGAGAATCTGTATGACAGGGACTTCGTGGAGCGCTGGACCCACGGATTTGACAGGCTGGTATCCCATATTGAGCCCTACACACCGGAATGGGCAGAGAAGATCACATGGGTTCCGGCTAAAGACATCAGGAAGCTGGCTCGCGTCTATGCGACCGCTGAAAGCGCGAGTATTTTTCAGGGCACCAATACTCAGGATCAGACAGCCAACGGGACGCAAAACAGCCGTGCCTTCGCCATCCTTCAAACCATTACCGGAAACATCAATAATCCCGGGGGCTGGGTGATCGGCCCCAGACTTTCACTAACAAGCCTGGGGATTCCTACAGAAGGGACACCCATCGGTGCCAACGACTACGCCCTCTTCTACGACTTTTGGGGCAGAAAGAGCCCCTACGGGCAGGTGGTCTGTTTTCCGGACAGCGTTCCCAATGTGATCAAGGCCTTGATCGTGACAGGAGGCAATCCGGTTGTGAGTTTGCCGGATTCGAACGCCTTTAGAGAAGCGCTCAAGAAGCTCGAACTTTTGGTGGTCCTTGATTTATTCATGACGGAAACTGCTGAACTGGCCCACTATGTGCTTCCCGGATGTTCCCATCTCGAAAAGAACGGATTGGCGTACAGTTACAATGTTTGTCACGGACTGCCGTACCTTATGGTGAGAAAGAAGGCGATTGAGCCCCTCTACGAGAGCAAATCAGAGTTTATGTTCTGGAAAGGGCTGTCAGAGAAGGCGGGTTTGGGAGAATTTTTCCCTTGGCAAACCGATGAGGAAGTGGTAGCACTTGAGTTGCAACCGACAGGCCTGAAGTATAAAGAGCTAAAGGAAGAGAAGGTAGCGGGGTGCTACTATTCGGAGAAGAAATATGGGATGGGCGGGTTCGAGGTGAAGGGTTTTCCCACTCCCTCAAAAAAGATAGAGATCTATTCCGAAACCTTTGCGAAAGAGGGTTTCGATCCACTCCCTACCTATCGGGAACCGGATCAGAGTCCTTTGGGAGACCGTCAGCAGTATCAGAAGTACCCTCTTGTTCTTACAACGGGAGCTCGGATCCTCTACTATACGCATACCCAACATCGAAACATCAAGGGTCTCAGGGAGAGGAGACCGGAACCGTTTGCGGAGATCTATCCTAAGACAGCGGAAAAATACGGAATTAAGGATGGGGATTCCATGGTAGTGGAGTCGAATCGCGGGAGGATCGTCGTCAGAGCGCTGGTAACAGAGGACATGACGGAAGGAGTGGTGAGCGTTCCCCACGGGTGGTCGGGACAGGCAAACGTGAATCTTTTGACGGATGTCCATTGCCGGGAGCCCATCATGGGCTATCCGCAAATGAAGTCCCAACTCTGTTCGATTCGCAAAGCTTAGACAGAAAGGATGAAAGGGCCGATATGGAAGAAAATAAGAAATATTGGAATCCGGTCGTCGAGACGTTGCCACGGGAGAGGCTGACGGAGATCGAGTTAAAGCGGTTCAGAGAAACACTCCGATGGGCGAAGGAGGGTTCACCGTTTTACAAGAAGAAACTCCATGGGATTGAGCCGGAGGATATTCGGACGCTTGAAGATGTCGCAAAGGTCCCCATGACGGAGAAAGATGAGCTCCGAGCAGCTCAGGAAGACAAGGGCATTCCTCTTTACGGTGACCTGTTAGCTGTGCCTCCTGAGAGATTATCTATCTTTCATCAAACTTCTGGGACCACTGGAAAACCTGTCTTTTTCCCGGACACATACGAAAGCTGGCAGTTAGTTGTGGAGATTTGGTGTCACATCCTTTATGCGGCGGGATTTCGTTCGACGGACCGGGTTTTTCTGCCCTTTGTCTATAACGTCTATATTGCCTTCTGGCAAGGGCACTATGCCGCTGAGAAGTTGGGCTGCGAAGTTGTTCCAGGGGGGGGACTGGAAACAAAAGCTCGCATCCAGAAGATGAAAGATGTTCAGGCGACGGCATTGATGAACACTCCCACCTATGGCCTTCACATGATTGAGGTGGCGAAGGAGATGGGAATTGACCCCAAGCGAGACCTACGCATTAAGAAGATGATCTCCGCGGGTGAGCCGGTGCCTGAGCCGTCACGCCTTCGGCTGGAAGAGGAATGGGGAGCGGATGTATACGACCATATCGGCGGAACAGAACCAGGCGGATGGGCGGGGATGTGTTCCGAAAAGAAAGGCTTGCATGTAGTCGAGCCGTACTTCCTGTTTGAAATGGTAGATCTTGAAACGATGTCAAAGGCGATTCCTTCAGGAGTGAAGGGAGTTGCCGTCATCACTCCTTTGTGCCGTCGATGTATTCCTCTCATCCGGTTTAACCTGAAAGACGTCATGAT
>DATHCH010000034.1:0-26402 GCA_035319625.1 Thermodesulfobacteriota bacterium | reverse complement strand
CTCTTCCTTCTTCCTTCGAACAGCCAGGTCCCTGACCACGACCGGATAGCCCTCTTTCTCCGCATACGCCGCAACGTAGAGAAGGCCCAGAGGGGGAAAGAGAACCCCTGTTGCTTTCAAGGTCCCCGTAGGAGCAGGGTTGATCAATAGGATGTTCATTGAATTTCAAATTTTAAATTTCAAATTTCAGATTTTTCAATTTGCAATTTGAAATGTGCAATTCGCGGTTAATGACTCTCGGCTTGGCGATAGCGCTCGCACAGGTCGCCCCAGCAGGCCACTACTTCATGATCCACCAGAAGCTGGATCACTTCACACTGATTTCCGCATTCTTCACAATCAAACCCCCGTGTGGAACACGATTTTCGAGGAAGGTCAAATCCTCTAAATTGGGTTTTGGAGGGTTTGGCCCTCTTCACCAATTTTGCAGCCCCGATGGCACCCATGACGTCAAAATGTTCCGGGATAACGAGAGAGACTTCCAATTCTCTCTCGAGGGCTCTCTGGATACCTCGATTCGCTGCGACACCACCTTGGAAGACAATGGGAGAAAGGATTTCTTTCCCCCGGCAGACATTATTCAAATAGTTCTTCACCAGGGAGTCGCAGAGGCCAGCCACGATATCCTCAACAGAATGTCCGATCTGTTGCTTATGAATCATATCAGTCTCGGCAAAGACCGTGCATCGGCCTGCGATCCGAACAGGGTGATCGGCCTTGAGCGCGAGATCCCCAAAGGCTTTGATGGAAATCCCGAGTCTGGCTGCTTGTTGATCCAAAAAAGATCCTGTGCCTGCTGCGCAGACGGTATTCATGGCAAAGTCGACGACGACGCCGTTTCTTAGGACGATGACCTTGGAGTCCTGGCCGCCGATCTCGATGATCGTCTTGGCCTCCGGCAGAAAATCTATCACGGAAACGGCATGGGCAGTGATCTCATTCTTGATAAGATCGGCGCCTACCAAGTAAGCAGCCAAATGCCTGGCACTGCCAGTGGTCGCCACTCCGTCAATAGAAATGGTTTCCCCAAGCTGAGTCAGGATTCTCTCCATCCCCTGCTGGATGGCCTCGATGGGCCGGCCGCTATTGCGAATATAGGACTTGGCCAAAACCTGGTCGTTTCCGCCAAGCGCTACCAACTTGGTAGTAATGGAACCGACATCAATGCCTAAGTAATTGCTCATTCCCTAAATCTCACAAAGTAACCCAGAGCTTTAAGGCTCAGGTTAAGGCTGAGGTTGAGGTTAAGGAGTGCTAAACCTTAACCTCAACCTAAATATTATCTGCTTTTCTCTGTTCGACGACATCCCGGAACGCCTCCAGCCGGGTGGCCAATCCTTCCCTTCCTGTATGTTCGTCTAGGGAAAGAATGAGCAGGGGGACGGAGGCCCCTCTTTGAACTTTCAACCTCCTCTTGATAAATTCTTGAAGGAGGGCATCGATACCACACTTGAAGGAGGTAAGGAAGACTACCCCATCCACTCCACCGGATAAAAAGTGAAACAGTGACCCTACAATTTCTCTCCCGGACGACCAGTAAATCTCTTTGGAGAGGTCAGAGACTTCTCGGTCGATCTCCTTTTCGGAAAGAAGATCAGAGGTAACGATCTCCATTTGCAAACTTTTCGCCAGGGCGAGGAGATCTTTGTTGATATCGGTGTCAAAGAGATTGTAAGGATGGCCGATGAAAGCGATACGGAACAGAGCTTTTTTTCTCACGGGCGACATTGGAACATCCATTTCGAAGACCTGACCCGTAGGGAGCCGGTTGATTCGGTCTGCCCAGTCTTTTTGAAATTTGGAGAAAGACTTCTGCGCCTCTCGAAAGACCCTCTTGCTCTCTTGCCTTGAGGCGCCGAGCTTTTCCCCGATCTTCAAAAAAGACTGAAGCAGGGAAGTCCCTCTTTCTCGAAGATCGACGGTCTCGTCAATGATGGAAACATTTCCTCCCGTGGCAAGCCGCACGATGTCCGGGGCTCCTCGAAACTTAGGACACATGATGTAGGCTCGATGAATACTGACTAATCGAGGGACAAAAAGATGATCCACCTTGTCTTTCAATTGAACCGCATGCGTGACCAGAAGTTTCATCGGAAGGCAACTGTCTTCGAAATAGATGATCTTCTCCTTCTGTCTTGTCCCGTCGGAAATCATCACCCTCCAGCCCAGCCTTTCAAAAAAAGGGCGCCAGAGAGGAAGGTAGCGATAAAACATCAGGGCTCTCGGAATGCCTATGCGGCCTTTTTCTTCCATTCCAGCATCTCCACAAAGGCCTCGAGAAGTGTCTGAATACGGCCTTCGATCTCTTGCTCGTCCAGGATGAGCGTCAGGATGGGAATGTCTCGGTCCCTCCCGACCTTTGTCAGAATTCCAGAGGCCGTGGTCTCCGGCATACAGGCAAAAGGCATGAGATGGACGACCCCGTCATATCCTTCTTCGGATCTCAGGATGGCCTCGCCGATCGAGATATTGCATTCTGCGCCGACATCGTAACCCAAGTAAGCCTTTGAAGCTTCGAAGAACCGAACGCGTTCCGAAGCCCGATCCGCCTTATTTTTGCGAAGACTCCTCAGAATATGAGTGGAGAACCAGGAGGTGCGTGTTACTTCGACGCCCAGTTCCCCCAGTTTTTGCTCCACTCCTCGATTGATATGGGGGTCCATGACCGTATAAAGCTCGCCCACAACGGCGACCCGAAACGGGATGCGGGAATGATCATGCTCCATTTCCTGAAGAAAGGCCTTTCCGTTTCGAATGGCCTCTTCAAGGGCCTTCGGAGTCTTGGCCTCATCCACCCAGGAGAGGGCCTTCTTCAGTCGTTTTTGAGTCTCTCCTTTCTTGATTTCCATCGGTCTGACCTTCATTGCTAATCGTTCTAAGGCTTCGCAGGCCATCATCTTTTTCCATCCCATCCAGAGCCCGTAAGGGAACAAGAGGACGTTTTTGGCACTCAATTCTTTTCTCAGCTCTTTCGTCTCCTCGTGATTCTTCCAGAGGGCCTTCCAGCTAAATCGAGGCGGAATCGTCAGCCATCGATAATGAAGGCCCATATCTTCGAGGATCACTTTTTGAACAAGATCATAGAGTCCGAGACGGCAAGGAGGCCCGCTGCCAACCATCACAATGGTATCCGCCCCCATCTGAAGGGCTTCGATAAAATTTCCCAGGATGATTTTAAAAGGAAGGCAGATACACTCATTCGAGTGAAGGACACCCAGGGTCAGGGTCTTGCGACTGGTTTCAGGAGGAAGGATGTAAGGAATGCCGGCGGTCTCTGCGATCGCCTTGCAGAAGATGTGCATCGAACCCAGGTGTGGAAAGGTTACCTTCATCCATGTCTACCCACTACCTTTTTCCTTGCTGAAAGGGGCTCGGGGGTTGGACCCTCCATCTTTTCTTTCCAGGCGGCTTCCGCAATCTCTCCGTAAGCTTTGGCGTAACTGTCGATGGCCTGTGCAAAATCCGTAAAAAACTGCTCTGCCCCTTCATGGGTAAAGTATTTCGCGTGCTGAAGCGCAAACTTCCTTCCCTGCTCCGGGTGGTCGATCAGAAGACAGGGTCGAAAGTAATTATCTGAAAGAGGCTGATGGGATCGCATCTCCCTGAACAGTGGAGAATTGAGCGCTTCCATGAGAGACTTCTCTTTGATATTGTCAGAAGCAAAATGGCAAAAGATGCAGGGCTCCATATCCCCCTGGGCATTGACGTGAAAATATTTCCTCCCCGCGGCAATGCATCCCTGAGTGAGACATCCGTCATTCCAGAAGTCGACGAAAAGCATCGGTTTGGTGGCCCGAAAATAGGCCAGCCGTTCCCTTGCCCGGCACCTCTGCTCAGGAGTCACCATGAGAGAAAGATCGGGGCTTCTCCCGATGGGGACGTAATGGAAGTTCCAGTGAAGGATGCATCCTCTCTCCACCAGAAAATCGACAAAGACATCGCTCGTCAGGACATCGTGATTTCGGGAAGTCTGTGTCGTGGAGACGGCAAAAAAGATCCCGGCTTCTTTGAGTCGATCCATCACCCGCAGGGCTCGATCGAACTGGCCGGGTCCCCTTCTCCCATCGGTTTCTTCCCTGAGCCCTTCGAGGCTGATTGCGGGAGAGACATTTCCCAGAGCCACGAATCGATCGATCATCTTCTCGTCGATCAAGGTGGCATTGGTATAGACCTGAAACATCATATCATCATGCTTTTCGAAGAGGTCGAAAAGATCCTGTCTCAAGAAGGGTTCTCCGCCCGTCATCATGACCAGATGGATACCCATCTCTTTACATTCCCCCATGAGCCGATCCAGCACCTCATAAGGAAGATCTTCCTGGGAATAGACCCCTGAATAACACCCGTAGCACTTCAGATTGCACCGCATCGTCGGGCTGATCAGCATAGCATCCGGCGGATAAAATCCTCTCTCCGCCTCAAAAGCCTTTCTCCGGTTGGTGCCTACCAGAAGCTGGTTAACGATGAAGTTGGAGATGAGCTTTTTCCGATGGTGGGGATGGGTCTCGTTGAGCACTCTTCGTGCAATCGACAGACCGGGATGATTGGTCTGGAACAGAGTGCGAATCCATCGAATCTTCTCTCGGTAGGATTCCTTCTTGGGAATTTTCTCGGCAAGATAGGTTAGACGGATCAAACTTTCTGTGGAGGCGCTGGCCAGGAGGGAAAGAGCGCTCGTCGTGAATTTTTCTATGGAATATCGCTTCGCTCGTTGATAAAAACCCATCTTCCTCCTCACCAGAACAGACCCCGAAGAAAAAGCATGCAGACGATCCAGGTATCGGCCACTGGCCTGAAATGGCTGGAGCCGGTTCCGTCAATTCTGGGCGTATTAATAGGAACAGATAACACACTGAACCCCTTTTTGCAAGCTTTAATAAGGAGTTCCAATTCCGTCTCAAATCGGGATGTCGAGAGCTCGACTGCCCTTAACACCTCCGGCCGAATGAGTCGAAACCCGGATTGACTGTCCGTAATGTCCGAGTGGCAGAGTCGTGAAACAGCCCTCACCCCTAAACGATTCCAGAAGCGGCGAAGGAAGGTCATCCTATCAAACTGCATTGCCCGGGAGGCGATGAGGATGTCGGGTTTCACGCTTTGAAAAATCCTGAGAAGGGACGGGATTTCCCCGGGATCATGTTGGCCGTCGGCATCCAGAGTGATCACCACCCGGTAGTCTCTTTCGAGGATATATTGGAAACCTGTCCGAAGGGCAGCCCCCTTTCCAAGGTTAAGGGAATGCTCCAGGAGTTGCACTCCATTTTCCAAAGCCAACCGCTTCGTCTCATCCGAAGATCCGTCATCGACGACGATGATATCACTCTTAAGGGGCTCGATCTTTTTTAGGACCGAGCCAAGAGTGCCCTGAGCGTTATAAGCAGGGATGAGGATACAGATTTTATCCAAGATGGACCCCTACCGTTTCCCCGTTTTCTTCAAGGACGATGCCTGCTTCAGGCATGTGAAATAGATCTGAAGATCTAAGTTTCAAATGACGAATTTCAAATGTCAAATGAATGACAAATGACAAAATATTAAAACTTTTGGGATCGTTTGGCCTTTGGATTTCCTTTGAGCCTTGAACTTTAACATTTGGCATTAAATCATCTTTTCTCTAAGAATCGTTTCATCTCCGCATCGTAGAGGAAGGTGAAAAAGGTTGCAACCGACCCTAACAGCGGAAGAGGATCATCTTTTGAAAACACATCATAGCAAATATTCGGATCAAAAAAGTTGAAGAAAGAAGGATGAAGGCTGAAACGTTGCGGATGGTTAAGAAAATGAAGGATATCCCCCAAGAGAAGCCAACGAAAACGTTTTCCAACGGCATAGCGAAGAACAGGCTCAAAATATTCCTTCCTGGCCATCTTCAAAATAAGAGAGGGGAAATCAACTCCGGAAACAATGGCCAGTTGCAATGAGCCCCAAAAGCGGGGATTCACCTCCATCAATTTCGGAATCCCGTCTCTTGGATCGACTTTGAATTCGACCATGCCCACGCCGACCCAATTTAACGATTTGAGGAGGGAAAGGCCTAACTCCATGATCTGAGGGTGTTCTACCCCTTCCGCCAATGTGCTGGGACCTCCTTGAATCGGATACATCCTCAACTTCTTATGAACGAAGGCCGCCTTAACATTCGAAGCCTCATCAAGCAGGGCGGACACCCCAAAGGTCCCCCCTCCATCAGGAATCCACTCCTGAATTAGCGGAAAAGGATATCGTTTATGGACGTTTTGATAAGAAGAGCTGAGATCCTCCCTCTTCTTTACATAGACAATGCCAAAGGCGCCGGAACTGATCCGCGGCTTAATGACCGCTGGAATTGGAATAGAGGGGGATGAAGAAGTAGGAAGGACGTAGAATGTTTTGGGCGTTGGGATCCCGTGGGCCTCTGCAAACCGTATAAGATTTCCTTTGTCCCGTACGAATTCAATCTTTTTTAAATCAGGAATGAGGAGGTAAGTATATGCAGAGATTTTAGAATGATATTTTGCCAACGAAAGCAGCGTTTCCTCTTCCATGGGGAAGAGGCAATCGTACTGTTTTTTTTTAATCTCCCTCAGAAGAAATTCGATAAATTGATTTGGGGATTGCTGTGGTGAAGGATAGACGAGACGCCTGGTGCAATACCTCGAAAAGAAGGAAGTATTCAGGCATGTCCGTTCTCCGACAGCGACAGGAATCCCTTTCCGACCAAGGGATCGAACCACAGCCAATGATTTTCTAAAGTGCCCATCCGTGACCAGAACACGCGCCATATGTAAGAAAAGGGTTCCAGGATTCCAGGGTTAATGGGTTCGAGTATTTATTTTTCAAGGATTTTCATTTGACCCCTTGACCGCTTGACCTCTCGAACCCTTTCTATTCTTAAATCAGTCCTTCATCGGCCAGGCTTCGATAACTCTCGCCTGCCAAGATGATATGATCATAAACTTTGATCCCAAGAAGCCGGCCCGCTTCCGTCAACTGTTTGGTGATTCGAAGATCCTCTTCGCTGGGGCTCGGATTTCCACTCGGGTGATTGTGGATCAGAATAACCCCTGCGGCAGGTTCCAAGAGCGCTTCACGAAAGACATCCCTCGGATGGACGATGCTCGCCTCGAGTGTCCCTTCTGAGATCGTCACGTCTTTAATCAAACGATTCGCTCTGTTGAGGAGAATGACTTTGAAGACCTCTTTCCTGAGATCTCTCATCAACGGCAAATAGTGGCTTGCCACGTCCGCAGATCGCTTGAAAGAGACCTTGGAGCCTTCTTTCTGGGATTGAAACCTTCTCACCAGCTCAAAAGCGGCAGAGAGCGTAGCGGCCTTGGCAGATCCAATCCCTTTAACCTCCATCAACTCCGAAGGGGAACGAGAAAAGAGCTTCTGAAGGGACTGGTACCGGTCTAACAGCTCCCTTGCTAAATCGACGGCTGTCTTCTTCCTCGTCCCCTTTCCGAGCAAAATGCCCAAGAGCTCTGCTTCGGCGAGGGGCTGGGGGCCGTGTTGAAGAAGCCGTTCCCTGGGTCTCTCTTTCTCGGGCCATCGGGTAATTTTGTAAGAGGACTCGGCCATGACTGATTAACTCGAAACAGGGGATTCTGTCTTAGTTCAATCACCTTCAGAAGAAGCCGGTGCAGGTCTTTTCCCAAAAATCTTGGAAAGCAGGATGCTCACCTCATAGAGTCCTACCAGAGGAACGGCCATGAGCACTTGAGAGATCAGGTCAGGAGACGGGGTAACCACCGCCGCGAAGATGAAGATAAGGAGGAGGGCGTATTTCCTCTGCCTGGCCAACATCTTCGCATCAATGATTCCGATCTTCGACAGAAGGACTAAAGCCACGGGAAACTCAAAAACGAGACCACAGGCCAGCAAAAACTTGAGGCTGAAAGAGAGGTATTCTTTCATGCTCGGCATGGGTTTAATGATGTCCGTGGCGTAACCCAAAAGAAACTTAAAACCGATGGGGATCGCAACATAATATCCGAAGAGAATCCCTAAGACAAAAAAGAGTGAGCTGCCGAGCACAAAGGGGACCACATATCTTTTTTCTTTTTGATAAAGACCCGGGGCGACAAAGGCCCAGATTTGGTACAGGATAAAAGGCGAGGTCACGATGATCCCGGCAATAAGCGCGATCTTCATGTATGTGAAGAAGGCTTCGGCTACGCTGGTAAAAATGAGCGATCCCCCCTTGGGCATCAATTCGTTTGTCAGCGGGGCGGCAAGGATGTTGAAGATATGATCGGCGAAGGCATAGCAGAGAATGAAACCCACCCCTATCGCCATAAATGAAAAAATGAGCCGCTTCCTCAATTCCTGAAGGTGAGCAGTGAGGGGGAGTTTTTTTTCATCCATGGGAAGGAATTCCTTCTTTGGCCTCCTCGGGTTCCTCCTTCTTTTCCTCTTTTACCTCTTTCCGCTCGGCTTGGACGGAAGCCCCTTCAACGGCAGGTGTCTCCGGAGGCAGAGAGGACTCCGGATGTGCAGATGTCTCTTCTGTGGTAGGCGATTCATGAGAAAGCTCTTCGGCTAAATTGGTTAAAAGACTTTTGTCTACAAGGGTCTGTTTAAATTGCTCTAAATCTCTCGTCTCCGCCTCAAAACTTTCTTTAATCTCTTCGGTCGCCTTCTTAAACTCCCTCATGGCTTTCCCGAAAGCCCTCGCCAGTTCTGGCAGTTTATTAGGACCGAAGACGATCAAGGCGATGGCCACGATGATCAACAGTTCCGCGAATCCGATATTAAACATAAATCCTCTTTTAAATTTATACCACAATTTTTCTTCTTATTGCAATGCCCCCTTCCCCACTCCCCCCAGAGACCGTGTCGTAATTAGCGAGAAACCACTTCGGTTCCGCCCGTATCTACCCTTCATTACGATTATGATACAGTCTCCCAAAGCAAAAGGGAGGGTGAGGGTTATTATCTATCCCAACGGCGAAGAAACAGGAAAAGAATTGAGTTTAGTCATACGGCATGCTATAAATTATTTTGTTAGGATTTTTGACTTATTTGGTCTGTCCGATCTATCTGGCTGCAATAAGAAACAGGATAAAAAAACCAGATAGACCAAAAGAACAAAAAAGACCGAGAAAATGTCAGGAGATTGAAGAACCCGGAGATCTTAAGCATGACTGTCATCCACGTGAATGTGCCTTACTCCATGCTGCTTTCTCGCATCGATTTTGCGATCAAGAACCAAGTCCATCCTGAAATTTATTTCAGTGCGGAAGATTTGGATGCCTGCCGTAAAAAAGATGCTCAACACCTGTCACGAACGCTCCAAGAAAACCAAATGGAAACCACCCTCCATGGTCCGTTCATGGACTTAAGCCCTGGAGGAGTGGATCGAAAAGTCAAAGAGGTGACCCGTGATCGACTTTTGAAAACGATCAAATTGGCTTATTTCTTCAAACCCAAGATGATCGTCTTTCATCCAGGATACGAGAGATGGAAATTCGATGGCAATGTCAAGCTTTGGCTCGACAGCAGTCTTAAAACCTGGAGACCCCTGGTCAAGGAGGCAGAGGAAATGGGTTTGACCCTTGCCATTGAAAATGTTTTTGAAGAAACTCCCGAACCCATCAAAAATCTTTTGGAGGAGATCGATTCACCTCACTTTCGATTCTGTTTCGACACGGGCCACCACAACGTCTTCAGCAAAACCCCTCTTTCCGTTTGGATGGTGGCTTTGGGAAGGTATTTGAGTGAGGTCCACCTCCACGATAATCACAAAGAGATGGACGAACATCTCCCCGTAGGGGAAGGAGGATTCGATTTTAACCAATTCTTTGCACTCCTTTCACAATACAAACTGAATCCTCTTTATACCATCGAACCCCACGAAGAAGCTCATCTCCGGAGAGGATTGGAGGCGGCAAAAAAGTATATCAATGTCAAATGTCAAAATCCAAAGACCAAATGAATGTCAAAGTCCAAAGAATTTGAAGTTGGTTTGACATTTAAGCACCTTCGGTTCATCATTTCGTACGAGCTTTGGCATTTGTCGTTTTCGCTATGGAGGCTCCTGTGGCACATCGCATTGAGATTGGATTGAAGAAAGGGATTCGAGACCCCCTGGGAGAAAAGGTCAGCAAAAGAGTTCAAAATAACCTCGGTTTGTCTGTAAAATCGGTCAGAACCATTTCCGTTTTCACCCTCGATATGGAACTTTCGGAAGAAGAGTTGGAGAGGGTCGCTGCGGGCCCCTTCGTCGATCCCGTCATACAAGAATATCGGATTGATCAAACTCTGGCCAAAGACTTCGACTGGCTGGTGGAGGTGGGATTTAAACCCGGTGTGACAGATAACGTAGGAAAGACGGCCAAGGAAGCCATTGAGTGGAGGCTCGGAAGGAAATTAAATGAAGAAGAAAAAGCATATACCTCCACGGAATATCTCTTTGAAGGGAATTTGACGCGGGAAGAGGTAGAAAGGATTTGCACCGACCTCTTGGGAAATTCCCTCATTCAGCGGTTTGAAATCCGGAAGGCCGATGAACGGGGTGGAAAGGTGGAGCCCAAGGTTCCGAAAGTCAGAGGAGAGGAAGGGGGAAGAGTCGAAGAGATTGATCTGGAGGTCACGGATCGAGCCCTTCTTCAGCTGAGCCAAGAGCGGCTTCTCGCTCTCGATCTCAGGGAGATGGAGACCATTCAAAATTACTCAAGGAACCCGGGCGTGATGGAGGGCCGCAAGAAATTGGGCTTGGGGAAAAGGATGACCGATGTTGAGCTGGAGGCGATTGCCCAGACCTGGTCTGAGCACTGTAAACATAAGATCTTCAACGCCCGCGTTGACTATCTCGATGGAGATGGAAATCATAAGGTGATCGACAGCCTTTTTAAGGCGTACATCAAGAAGACCACCGAAGAAATTCGTTCTTTCCTTGGAAACGGGGACTTTTGTGTTTCGGTCTTTGATGACAATGCAGGCGTCATTCGATTCAATAAAAATCATAATTTGGTCTTCAAAGTAGAAACGCACAACACCCCTTCTGCCCTGGATCCCTACGGAGGAGCGCTCACTGGGATTGTTGGAGTGAACCGTGATCCCTTTGGAACGGGAAAGGGTGCGAAACTGATCTTTAACGTGGACGTCTTCTGCTTCGCTTCCCCTTTTTACTCCAAACCCCTTCCCCCGCGTCTCTTCCATCCAAAACGGGTCTATGAAGGGGTGAGGGAAGGTGTGGAGCATGGAGGCAACAAAAGCGGAATCCCAACCATTAATGGAGGAGTGGTCTTTGATGACCGGTACGTCGGAAAACCTTTGGTCTATTGTGGAACTGCCGGGATCATGCCCAAGGAGATATTGGGCAAACCCTCCCATTTGAAAAAGGCAGAGCCGCGTGATCTCATTGTGATGACCGGAGGTCGGATCGGCAAAGACGGGATTCATGGGGCGACCTTTTCCTCGGAAGAACTCCGGGAGGATTCTCCTGTCACGGCAGTTCAAATAGGCGACCCCATCACTCAGAAGAAGATGACCGATTTTCTGCTTCTGGCTCGAGACCAGGGACTTTATAACTCGATCACGGATAACGGCGCAGGCGGTCTCTCTTCTTCCGTGGGTGAAATGGCAAGGAAGATCGGCTGTGAGCTCCATCTTGATCGAGCTCCCCTCAAGTATCACGGCCTTCATCCCTGGGAGATCCTCCTCTCTGAGGCCCAGGAAAGAATGACGCTGGCCGTCCCGCCCTCGAAGATCGATGTCTTTCTTCAATTAGCGAAGAAGATGGATGTGGAGGCGACGGCCTTGGGCTCCTTTACCGATACGAAGAAATTTCATGTCCTCTATCAGGGAAAAACAGTGGCCTACCTGGATATGGATTTTCTTCATTCGGGCCTGCCTAAGATGGAACTTCGGGCGAAATGGACGAGGCCCGTCCACGAAGAACCTGATTTCCCAGAGCCCAAGAATCTGACTTCCTCCCTGAAGGAAATGCTCTCCCGTCTCAATATCTGCAGTAAAGAATCGATGATCCGGCAATACGACCATGAGGTTCAGGGAGGGAGCGTCATCAAACCCCTGGTGGGTCGCTTCAATGATGGACCGAGTGATGCAGCGGTATGGAGACCGATTCTCAGCTCCTTTGAAGGCATCGTCGTCTCCAATGGAATCTGTCCCCGATACGGCGATCTTGACGCTTACGACATGGTGGCTTGTGCCGTGGATGAAGCCATCCGAAATAATGTCGCCGTCGGAGGAAACCCTGATCGGATTGCAGGGTTGGATAATTTCTGCTGGCCGGATCCCGTCCAATCCGAGAAGACCCCGGATGGAGAATACAAACTTGCCCAACTCGTTCGGGCCAACCAAGCCCTCTACGACTATTGTAAAGCCTTCGGCGTTCCCCTTATCTCAGGGAAAGACAGCATGAAAAACGACACCTTCATCGGCGGGACGAAAATCTCCATCCCTCCCACGGTTCTTATCTCAGCGCTGGGCAAGATCGATGATGTCAGAAAGGCGATCACCATGGATGCCAAAAGGCCGGGTGATCTGGTTTATGTCTTAGGCGAGACATTCGAAGAATTAGGGGGATCGGAGTATTATGCCTCGAAAGGGTTCATCGGAAATCAGGGGCCAAGGGTGGACGCAAAGAAAGCCAGACTCCTTTACAAAAAATTATACACAGCCATACAGAGAGGGTTGGTTCGATCCTGTCATGACTGCTCGGATGGAGGGCTGGGGGTGGCTCTGGCAGAGATCGCTTTCGCAGGTGGTTTTGGAATGGAGATCGAGCTCAAGAAGGTTCCCTATTCCGGATCGAGCCGGAATGACCTCATACTCTTCTCTGAATCTCAGAGCCGTTTCGTGGTGACGCTGCATCCGTCAAAGAAGAAAGCCTTTGAAACACTTCTTGGCGATGCGACTTATGGAAAAATTGGCGTGGTTTCAGATGATGAAATCTTCCGCGTCGTCGGCCTTGATGGTAAAAAGATCATTAAGGCCAACATTTACGATCTTAAAGAGGCCTGGCAAAAACCCCTAAGATTCTAAAATCCCAACTTCCGGGAAACATCAAATAAAAGCCAATAATCCCCCATTAGCTTCTACATCTCACCCATATAGGCTTTCCGTACCATCTCGTTCACGCGTAAATTCTCCGCTGTGTCACTGAGCACCACAGAACCGCTTTGCAGCACGTAGCCGTGATTGGCAATTTGGAGTGCCATCCGCGCGTTCTGTTCAACCAGAAGGATCGTTGTGCCATCGGTATTCAGTTGCTGGATCGTTTCGAAGATACTATCGACCAGCACCGGCGCCAAACCCATGGAGGGTTCATCCATTAAGAGAAGCCGTGGGTTCGCCATCAGAGCCCGACCAATAGCCAGCATTTGCTGCTCCCCACCACTAAGCGTACCCGCCACCTGTTTACTGCGCACTTTCAGCTTTGGGAAGAGCGTGAAGGTCCTTTGGAGGTTCGTCCGGATCAACTTGGGATCTTTGCAGCTGAAGGCGCCCATTTCCAGATTCTCCATCACGGTAAGCTGTCCGAACACGTGCCGTCCTTCGGGAACCTGCACGATCCCTTTGACCACAATCTCATGGGCGAGATAGCGGGTAAGGTCTTCAGCGTCGAAGCGGATCGACCCGAGACGTGGCCGCAACAGACCACTGATTGTCTTGAGCAAGGTGCTCTTGCCCGCTCCATTCGCTCCGATCAGAGTGACGATCTCCCCTTTTTCAACGGAAAGCGAAACCTCTTTAAGGGCGTGGATCTGTCCGTAGTAAGTATGGATGTTTTCGACTTCAAGCATCGGCATGTCGCTAACACTCTTCTACCCACTGGCGCTTCGAGCTTGGACCTCGATCCTTCGCCCTAAGTACGCCTCAATGACCCGCGGGTTATTCTGAATGTCGGCCGGAGTGCCCTCAGCGATCTTCTCCCCATAGTCTAATACCGTCACGATCTCTGAGATACCCATCACCACCTTCATCTGATGTTCGATGAGAAGGATGGTGATGCCCAATTCATCCCGGAGATGGCGAATAAAATCCATCATCTCTTGGGTCTCCCGCGGATTCATTCCAGCAGTGGGTTCATCGAGGAGAAGTAGTCCTGGCCGGTTGGCGAGAGCTCGGGCAATTTCCAGCCGCCGCTGGTCGCCATAGGGAAGGTTCTTTGCCAGAAAATCACCTTTCGCAGAAAGGTTGACAAACTGGAGGAGATTCTGCGCCTCCTCTGAAGCCTCTCTCTCCTCTTGCCGGGTGGCAGGCCATCCCAAGACAATGCCGAGGAATCCCGCCTTTAGATGACCATGAAGGCCCACCAAGACATTCTCCTTCGCTGTCAGATTGGGGAAGAGGCGAATATTCTGATAGGTTCGGGAAATCCCAAGCCGAACGATTTGATCAGGCAAGAGGCCTACGAGCGAATGGCTGTCCAAGAGAATCTCTCCAGCTTCAGGCCGGTAAAATCCCGTGACACAGTTGAAGAACGTCGTCTTGCCTGCACCATTGGGTCCGATGACGCTGTGGATCGCATGCTCTCGGACCTCCAGATCCAACGCATCCAGCGCAACCAATCCGCCGAAGCGTTTCGTAGCTTTTCGTGCCGTGAGAATAGCCATAAGATCTTTCTACTTACCGGAGGCAGCGCCTCATGCCGATTCGATCTCAGGGGCTTCCTCCCTGTGCAACTCCTGACGCCGTTTGGCCTCTGGCCAGAGGCCCTCGGGCCGGAGAATCATCATTGCCACGAGAGCAGCCCCATAAACAAGAAGACGATACTCCGCAAACTCCCGAAGCAACTCCGGGAGTCCCACAAGAGCGATGGCTCCCACGATCACCCCAGGAATGCTTCCCATGCCTCCCACAATGATGAGACAGAGGATGTTAATAGAAATCATCACGCTAAAACTGTGGGGATAGACCGATCCGAGTTTGCTGGCGAAGATGGCGCCGCTCAACGCAGAGAAGCCGGCGCCGGTGGCAAAAGCAAGCAGCTTGGCGGCGACAAGATTGATTCCCATGGCCTGGGCCACGTCCTCATCTTCGCGGACTGCCATCCAGGCGCGCCCCAACCGGGAATCTCTCAGACGCCAGGAGATAAAGCCGGCAAGCAAGCACCCGGCAAGAATGAGATAGTAGATTTGCTGGGGAGTGGCGAATTCTATGCTTCCAATAGAGGGTTTTGGTATTTTAGCAATACCCTGTGCTCCGCCCAGCCATGGCCGCAGGAAGTCGGAGAGGACGAGAATGCGAATGATTTCGCCAAAGCCAAGGGTTGCGATGGCGAGGTAATCGCCACGCATCTTGAGGACGGGTATTCCCAAAAGAATGCCAGATACCACTCCGGTGATGACCGCAAAGGGGAGAGCTTCCCAAAATGTCAGATTCAAGAAACCCAGCTCAGGCGACGTCAATACGGCAACCGTGTAGGCGCCGATGGCAAAGAAGGCCACGTAACCGAGGTCCAAGAGGCCAGCGAACCCAACGACGATATTGAGGCCCAAGCCGAGCAGAACAAACAGACCAACAATGGTCAATACTTCACTTAGAAAGAGACCAAGAATCTGCGGCAGGGCAAGCAAGATAACGACGAGAAAAAAGGAACTCGTTATCCTTAGCACACGCTGGCTTGTAGGAGGCAGACGCTGCAGGCTTGTTTTCATCGTGTTTCCACTTTTCATCCAAAAGTAAGAAGTGGCGGAGATGAGAGTGAACAACGATACCGCACCCTGAGCGGTGAGTCCGTTTACAGGAAAAAACCACTGATTGATCTCCGCGATCATTCCCCAAGGAGCAAAGATGGCCCGGAGCAAATCTTGCAGCAAACCAGCCATCGCCACACCGCCCAAGGACCTGATCAATACCCGACGAAGGAGCGAAGGACAAAGAAAGAGCAGACCTGAAAGTGAGCTACTCAGAGTTCCAAAAATAAGAAGCAGGAGAATGCCAGTCCCTATCCCCTGATTAAAAGTGAGCAGTTTAAAAAGATCCGGCGATGCGTTGATGAAGACAGCCCTCAGTCTTACCATATTTCCCACGGCAACCAGTAATGACATCAGTCCGCCAACGATCAAACCCGAGACGAGGCTGTTGACCAAAACCCATAAGGGTTCGGACCGATTTGCCCGTTTTGCAGCCAGGTATCCTGCAACCATCGCGACTGCGAGCAACAGGGTTTGCCCCATTGAAATGGCATCGCTGATAATATATAGTTGGGTAAAGGCCTCCACCATTCCGACGAGTGCCAACAGGACTCCTATGGTCCCTCCGATCAGTCCAATTTTAATTCCCTGTCGCCACAAGGAGCTGCTTTTTTTCATACTCCTAAAGTAACCCCCTCTATTAAGTCACCAGTTAAACATTCTAAAAGGCAATTGGGTGCGCTGAAAGAACTCTACACCTGCCTGCGCGAAGCCGCTCCGGCGAAGGCAGGGCGGAACCTCATGGCGTTTTACTACTGCATCTCCAAACACTTTGCAGAGGCTACCTTATGTGACATCGCATGTTACCCATAAAACATAATAAAGAACCCCTTGATAAAGGTCGAGAAGCATACCCAACTGCCTTTCTAATGCGATATCTACTTTAAGCCTTTTTCACAGCCAACCGCTCGCCGAGGATGCCTGTGGGTCGAAAAATCAGCACGAGGACGAGCATGGTAAAAGCAATGGCGTCTTTCAGTTGGTAAGGTGCCACAATGCCCAGACCATCGAGAAAGAGGCTGGGTCCCACCGATTCGACGAGCCCAAGAAAAATTCCTCCCAGCATGGCACCAGGAATATTGCCGATGCCTCCCAACACCGCTGCCGTAAAGGCCTTGATCCCTGGAACAAAGCCCATGAAAAAGTTCACCTGCTTGAACATTAACGCGTAGAGGACCCCGGCAGCTCCGGCTGCCATCCCCCCGATGACGAATGTCGTCACAATCATCCGGTCGATGTTGATGCCCATCAGCGTCGCGACCTCCTTATCTTCCGACACCGCGCGTATCGCCTTACCCACTCGGGTGCGCTGAATAAAGGTGTAGAGGCTCATCATGAGAACTGCCGCAGCCCCGATCACAACAGCTTGAAACTTTAAGATCCGGAATCCACCGATGACCATCGGGCCTTCCAGTATTCTCACCGTGGGGTATGCTTGAAAACCCGAGCCGTAAAGCCCCCGAAAGGTGTATTGCAAAAAGAAAGAGGCCCCGATCGCCGTGATGAGGGGAACTAGGCGGGGCGCAGCCCGTAGCGGGCGGTAGGCAACGCGTTCGAGAAGAACGGCGATGAGAGTTGACGTGGCCATAGAAACGATGAAAACGATGAGAAGGCTGACGACGGGCTGACGATCGAGGAAACCCGAGTTGTTGAGAGAAGCTGCGACAAAATAAGCGGTGTAAGGACCGCTCATGAAGACCTCTCCGTGGGCAAAATTGATCATCCGTAGAGTGCCGTAGACCATGGTGTAACCCATGGCGATGAGGGCGTAGATGCTCCCTTGAGCTAAACCGAAGATGATGAAATCGAACCAGTGCCGGGAAGTATATCGGCCTGCGGCCAAAGTGGCGATGGACCCCGAAACAATCAAGGCTAAAATGGCCCCCCCAATTAGCCACATGAGAATATCTGTGAGCTTAATAGATTCTTTCCATCGTTGCCGCATAAGAATCCTTATCCTTTCAGAGCGACTCACAAATCGCATTTTGCCATTACTTTAGACAAATGGTCAAGAACAGATTAACTTCTTTATTGCGGCTTTGATTTGGAGGGACGAGTCTTTGGGCCGGCTCATCCTGGCTGTTTAAAAGAACTCCACCCGGTGCCTCCTCTCCCCTCGGAGGGAGAGCCATTAGACAAGGCTCATGGCCCTGAGTTTATCGAAGGGGATTGAGGTGAGGGGGACATGATCGAAAGAACCACTCTCGCCCTCCTCCGCCGAAGGGGGGGTATAGGTGAAAATCAATTTTCATCCTTCGAGGGTGACGAGCCTGTTATGGAGGATCAGTAGGGTTTCCAGAAGGGTTTATCCGGCATCACCAACTTCTTCACATTGTCCGCAGTCGTCTGATAGACCGCGATTCTCGGATCCGCACAGTCACCATAGGTGTCGCAGGTGAGCGTCCCCGTCAATCCTTTAAAGCCCTTGGTAGCGTAGAGAGCATCCCGGAGGGCCTGGCGACCGATGTAGAGTGTACCGTCTGGGGCTTTCTTGGCCACCTTTTCAATCGCTGCAAAAATGATCATAGCTGCATCATAGGCATGGGCATGGAAAACAGAAAGTGGTTTTTCGCCGTATTTTTTCTGGTGTTTTTCCAAGAAGCTTCTGTAGCCCCCGGCAAAAGCGGAGAAGTCAGGGCTTGAGTGAAACATGCCAATCGCTGCCTCACCCGCAGCCTTGTAAAAATCCGGAGAGAACATGCCATCGGCACCCATTAAATAAACCCTCTCCAATCCAGCTACCTCTTTCACCTGGCGTGTGATATGCCCCCCTACAGCGATAAAGACCGGGTAGTAGATGAACTCGGGTCTGCCTGTCGCAATCTTGGTCAGCACCGGCCGCATATCCGTGTCGGTAGGAGCAACAGCTTCTTGAGAAGTGATGCTTCCACCCAATCTCTTGAAGGTCGTGACGAAGACCGCCTGTAGTTGTTCGGAATAGGGGCTGCCGTCGTGAATGGTCGCCGCCCTTTTAATTGCTATTTTCTTACGGGCGAACTCGGCGGCGACAGCTCCTTGTACCTTATCATTGTGTGCGGTGCGCAGATAACCCGCATATTCCGGCCCGCGCTTCGGAGAGGTCAGTTCCGGTGCGGTATTGGAGGGTGAAACCGTCACGATTCCGGCTTTCCAAAGGATTGGCGCGCCCGGGCGGGCCTCGCTCGAGCAAGTCGAGCCAATCGCTGCCACGACGGTGGGGTCCGAAGCGATTTTGGTCGCAGCAGCCTGGCCTCCTTCGGGGTTACAGCCCGTGTCTTCAACGGTCAGTTTAATGGGAAAGCCAAGGAGTCTACCGCCTTTATCTTCAATGGCAATCTCCACACCCCGCTTGGAATCTATGCCCAACGAGGCTTCCGACCCGGCCACGGCGAGCCAGCATGCGATGTGGATGGGTTCGCCAGGCTTGATCTTCACCACACCAATCTTATCTTCGTATACGAAAGATGATTTCGGCTTTGCAGGCGAAGCCGCTGGCATGTAGGCCACACCCAAACCAAGTACCATGATGAGAACCATAAAGACGCAAGCGAGCTGTTTCATAGGTACCCCTATTCTGGCAACTCTTTTTAAGTCGCCCTCTTCTCGAAAAAATATTAATGAAAAATAGACTCTTGTCAACCACTTCTATCTAAAATGGATTCCTCGACGGAATCTATTTTACTCAAAATTCAGCTGGCTCATTCGGTGGGGAACCCCATCCCCTGCCGAATCCGCCTTGAATTCCCTTTTTATTCCAAATCTAACAATAATTTGACAACGACCAGGAGTAGTATATAATGCTCAAACAAGAGGTGATATTGGAGTAGGGGCTATTAATCCTTTAACGGTGGGGAAAGGTAATGAAAAGCCCTGATCGTCCAACAAAATTGGGCTCTCATAGCTCCAACTTGCCTGCGGTTGGCAGGGGGGGTTCGAACTATGAGGGCTTTTTTATTACCTACAAAATTAGGAGATGGGTAATACTCCAGACTCCGAACCAATCTGTGAGGGTGCCAGGATGAAAGATCAATACAAGACAAAAAAACAACTCATTGAGGAATTGGAGGTTTTACGCAATCAGCTCGTTAAACTTAAAAAGGCAAAAACTAACCGTAAGCGGTCAGAAGAAACACTGCGGGAGAGCGAAGAAACCTTTAAGGCTCTCGCCGAGAACGCTAATGATGGCATCTTGATAACCGTGGGCGAGGGAATCCAGGCCTACGCCAACAGGCGGGCCGGTGAAATAACTGGTTACAGCGTGGCCGAATTGCTAAAAAGCAGTATTAAGGACTTGGTACACCCCGATGAGTTAGAGAAGATAATGGGAAAATACAGAAAAAGACTCGCGGGGGAGCCTGCCCCGCCCCAGTATGAGACCATCATCATCCGCAAAGACGGGAAGAGCTTACCCATAGAGTTAACCGCCGCAAAAACAGTCTGGGAAGGGCAACCCGCTAATTTGGTCATTTTCCGCGACATCACCGAACGCAAGCAGATGGAACAGGCACTGGCTGTACGGGAGCAGGAGTACTGTACCCTGCTGGAGAATATCCCCGATCTGCTTGTCCGTTACGACCCAGACCTGCGCCGGATTTATGTGAACCCCGCGTGGGAAAAAGCCAGCGGTCTGTCTGCCGGGGACGTCATTAATGTGCCTGCGGCTGATATTCCCAAGGTCCCCAAACCTACTGTCGACGAGTATATGGCAAGACTCCGGAAAGTGCTGGAGACAGGAACTCCTCAGGCAATAGAGTTTACCTGGGTGAATGCCCGTGGAGTGACACTTTTTCTGGAGTATGTAATAGTGCCGGAATACGGCCAGAATGGAAAAATAGTCAGTGTTCTGGCTGTCGGCCACGACCTTACCGAGCGTAAGCGGGTTGAGAATATCATGCAGGCGCGCCTTCGTCTGTTAGAATTTGCTAGCTCGCACTCGATGGATGAATTGCTGACCGCAACATTGGATGAAATCGAAGCCCTGACCGGAAGTACAATCGGTTTTTATCATTTTCTCGAAGCAGATCAAAAAACGCTCTCGTTGCAGAATTGGTCAACGAATACCCTAAAGACCATGTGCACGGCTGCGGGAAAAGGCAGCCATTATGATATTGCCCAAGCGGGTGTATGGGTGGATTGTGTGTATGAACGTCGTCCCGTAATTCACAACGATTATGTCTCTTTACCTCATCGCAAAGGGATGCCTGAGGGTCACGCACTGGTCGTTAGAGAAGTCGTTGTCCCGATTCTCAGAGGTAACCTGATCAAGGCGATCACTGGTGTAGGTAACAAATCTACAAACTATAACGAAAGCGACATAGAGATCGTATCACAACTGGGTGACCTTTCATGGGACATCACCGACCGCAAACGGGCGGAGGAGGCATTGCGCGAGAGCGAGGAAAAATACCGGACGCTCTTTGAAGAGTCCTTCGACGGCCTCTTTATCACATCCCCCAGAGGAAAAATCCTCGACATGAACAAGAAGGGCATCATGATGTTCGGTTATGACACAAAAGATGAAATCTTGAGTCTTGATCTGGAGCGGGATGTCTACGCGTATCCACCGGATAGAAAGCGGATACTTGCAATGGTCAATGCACAGGGTACCGCCGAATATGAGGTCGTCGTCAAGAAAAAGAACGGCGAAGAGATGCTTACCTACTGCTCTTTAACCGCGGTGAAAGACGAACAGGGCGCCATCACCACATACCGGGGCATCATCCGCGACATTACCGAGCGGAAGCGGGCGGAGATGAACCTTCTACGTATGCAACAGGAGTGGGAAGGTATTTTCCAGGCCATCGGCCAACCTACAATAATCCTCGACCCCCAGTACGGTGTGATAGCCGTCAACCGTGCGACCCTGAAGGCATTAGGCAAATCAGAAGCGGAACTCCTGGGTAAGAAATGCTATGAAGTCTTTCATGGAACGGATGAACCTCCTGAAACATGCCCAATGGAGACGATGATTTCCTCAGGTCAGTTAGAAGCCATCGAGACGGAAATGGAAACATTGAATGGAACATATTTAGTCTCATGCACTCCTCTGCTTGATGACACAGGGAAACTCGTACGGGTCATTCACGTCGCCACCGGCATCACCGACCGCAAGCGGGCTGAGGAGGCGCTGCGTGAGAGCGAGGAAAAATACCGGACGCTCTTTGAAGAGTCCTTCGACGGCCTCTTTATCACATCCCCCAGAGGAAAAATCCTCGACATGAACAAGAAGGGCATCATGATGTTCGGTTATGACAGAAAAGATGAAATCTTGAGTCTTGATCTGGAGCGGGATGTCTACGCGTATCCACCGGATAGAAAGCGGATACTTGCAATGGTCAATGCACAGGGTACCGCCGAATATGAGGTCGTCGTCAAGAAAAAAAACGGCGAAGAGATGCTTACCTACTGCTCTTTAACCGCGGTGAAAGACGAACAGGGCGCCATCACCACATACCGGGGCATCATCCGTGACATCACCGAGCGGAAGAAAGCGGAGGAAGCGCTGCGAGAGTCCGAAGAGAAGTATCGTGACTTGGTAGAAAATATAAACGATATCCTCTATGCCACTGACGAACATGGCACAGTAACCTATATCGCCCCTACTATAGAATCTCTCGGCGGATACACTACCTCAGAGATCATCGGCCGACCTTTCTCCGAGTTCGTCTATAAGGAAGACATACCATTTGTGCTGGAGAAGTTTCAGCAAGATGTTTCGGGCCATGCCGAGCCAAATGAGTACCGGATCCTGACAAAATCAGGCGTTGTCCGCTGGGTGCGCACGTCCAGCCGGCCCTTCTTTAGAGAAACTCGTGTTGTTGGTTTGCGTGGTGTCATGACCGACGTCACCGACCGCAAGCGGGCAGAGGAGGAAAGTGAAGCTCTTCGAGAACAACTTCGCCAGTCTCAGAAAATGGAAGCCATTGGTCGGCTGGCGGGCGGCATTGCGCATGATTTCAACAATCTTCTTACGATCATTAAAGGGTACAGCCAACTCTCCCTGATCGAACTCAAAGAAGATAGCCCCTTAAAAGGAAGCATCGAGCAGATCGACAAAGCCACCGATAGAGCCGCGGACCTTGTCCGACAACTTCTGGCCTTCAGCCGCCGTCAAATCCTGGAGATGAGGGTGTTAGACCTCAACACCACTTTGGCAAACCTCCACAATATGCTTCGCCGGCTCATTGGTGAGGACATTGAGTTGACCATGGTATTGGCAGAAGATTTGGGAAGGGTGAAAACCGATCTCGGGTGGATCGAGCAAGCCATCATGAACCTTGTCGTGAATGCCAAGGATGCAATGCCCAAAGGAGGGAAACTGACCATTGAAACGGCCAATGTGGAGTTGGACGAGGCATATGCGCGCGCTCATGTCGCAGTGACGTCCGGTCGTTATGTCATGATTGCGGTAAGTGATACAGGGGCGGGGATGACTCCGGAGGTCAGGGAGCGACTGTTTGAGCCCTTTTTTTCAACTAAAGAGAAGGACAAAGGGACGGGACTGGGCTTGTCTACAGTCTATGGAATTGTAAAACAGAGCGGTGGCAACATCTGGGTCTATAGTGAACCAGGTAACGGATCGACCTTTAAGATCTACCTCCCGAGGGTGGATGAGCCCCTGGAGCAACCGAGAGAGAAACTCCTGGGCGATGAGCTTCTTCGGGGAAGCGAGACGATTCTGCTGGTGGAAGATGAAGAGGAAGTGCGGAAATTGGCCGTTCGTGTTCTGGAGAGACAGGGATATAAAGTTTTGTCGGCCCGTGACGGAGATGAAGCCTTACTTGTCTGCGAGCGGCATAAGGACCCAATCCATCTGATGTTGACCGACGTCGTGATGCCGGGGATGAGCGGTCATGAGGTGGCCAAACGTTCGGAACCCTCCCACCCAGAAATGAAGGTGCTCTATATGTCGGGCTATACCGACAATGCGATTGTTATGCACGGCGTATTGGTGCAAGGAGTCAATTACATCCAGAAGCCCTTTACCGTGAACGGACTGACCAAAAAAGTAAGGGAGGTTCTGGAGCAATAAATCGAGAATGGCAAGACTCAGGGAGTGAACTCGATGAGCTTATTAGACCTACCGTGCGCTAAGGCGCCTGCTCCTTGAGACAATCCCACACTCTAAAGCCTTCCTTTTGGGCAGCCTCCGCCAGCCCCGGATCTGCCGTCACCAGGGTTGGTTGGGCCTCTGGGAACCTGGAGAAATAATCCTTTTTGATTGTGACGATTTGGTAAGCATCGACGACGTCGAGACCGTAGCGCTTGGCTGTTTTTTCGACTTCCCAGAATATCTCACTATCCGAGATGTCCATATCCGCGAGCTCAATGCGGTCGCCTATGTAACCCCTTAAGATATCGCCTGCCTTGAAGTATGTCTCTTGATCGATCCCCTTGTGCGAATACCTTGACTTTAGTGCGCCAAGGGCCTCCGCAAAGCAGAGCGACGTGGCATAGAACGTCCCTGTAGGTTCCCCCGTCATGTACTTTTCGATCGCCTCGCTACCGCTCTCCTTTACTGCGAGCTTAAATAAGACCGACGCATCTAAGTAATACACGCGTTGAGAACCCATAGGCTTCTCCTCCGGTAGGCTCGACATTATTTTTAACAATCTTATACCACATCATAACCGAAGAATAGAGCTGACCCTGCCAGGATCAGCAGGTGTTTGAATTACCCATTACGCTTTGGAATATATATCTTTTTCAGAATTTTTGAAAGTGAAGATTTTCGAAGAAAGAAAAGCGACGAAAAAAGATGATCGCTTCTGCCCACAAGGCTGGAGTATTTTTCCACTGACGGCTATCAGGCCTGAATGCGCCCACTCTTCCTTACCCCTCGAAGGAAACGAAGAGTGCGTAGCTACAAATCATTCACCCTACACCACGTAAAGCCTCGTTCTGAAGAACATGGAGCTAAGGGTGCGTTAAAAAATATGTGCCTTAAGGAAAGCCTTTTGCCCTTGCACGGGGTGCGGGGTTTACTTACAAAGTGAAGGAGGATCCGCCGATTTTCCCTTCCAACTCCTTCACCTCTGCCTCAAGCTGAAAAATCTTCTCTTCGGTAGCCTTCTTATACGTCTCCATATCCACATCTTTAGAGGCTAATTGTCTATTTTTATACTCAACTTCCTCCCTTAACCGATTCATTTCGGCTTCCTTCGCATTCGATTCCCTTCTTAACTTTGCCATCTGTTGTTTCAGCAGGGCCACCTCATTCTTTTTGGGTTTTCTCGCACCTCCCGATCTTACCACCTTTTTGGGCTTGGTTTTGACCTTCTTCACCTTAGCTTTGGCCTTCTTAATCTTCTTCGCCATAATCTTTCCCCCCTTCTTTAGATTTTAGATTTGCTCCTGAACCTGTCAGGGACAGGTTTTAGATTTAAAACCCTATTCCGCATTCGTCCATCCGCCATGTACCACGCAGGGTGCACGGCAGCCCCGAACCTCACATGGTTCGGGGCGCAACGGCCTATTAAGCCTCATTAAAAAAATCCTTCAGCCTTTTAATGGCACAAAACTCGCCGCACATGGTACAGACGTCTTTTTCTCCAGATTTGCCTTCCTCATGATAGCGCTTTGCCTTCTCCGGGTCAAGTGAAAGTTCTATCTGTTTCTCCCAGTCAAAAGCAATTCGAGCCTTTGACATAGCAATATCCCTTTCAAGGGCTATCTTGTTTCCTCGTGCAATATCCGCAGCATGGCCCGCAATTCTGGTAGCAATTACCCCTTCCCGGACATCTTCGATGGAGGGCAACTTGAGATGCTCCGAAGGTGTCACATAACATAAGAAATCTGCTCCTGCTTTGCCTGCAATGGCGCCACCAATGGCGCAGCTGATGTGGTCATATCCGGGAGAGACATCGGTTACCAATGGTCCGAGTACGTAAAAAGGAGCTCCCTTGCACAACCTCTTTTCCAAAAGAACATTGGCTTCAATCTGATCGAGCGGGACATGGCCGGGTCCTTCGATCATGACCTGAACTCCCTCCGCCCGTGCCCTTTCCGTCAATTCTCCGAGAACAATCATCTCCTCCACTTGAGGCCGATCTGTGGCATCCGCCAGGCAGCCTGGCCTCAACCCGTCTCCCAAGCTCAGCGTCACATCATACTTTTTCGCAATTTCTAAGAGTCGGTCATAATGTTCGTAGAGCGGGTTCTCCCTGCCATTGTAAATCATCCATTCAATGAGGAAAGAGCCACCCCGGCTGACCACTCCCAAAAGCCGACGAGCCCTCCGCAGCCTCTCCACAGCACTCCGGGTCACACCACAATGGACCGTTATAAAATCAACGCCTTCTTCCGCCTGACGCTCAATGACTTCGAAGAGATCTTCAACCCTCATTTTGGCAAGAGCCTCCCTCTTTTTAACCGCCTCGATAGCCGCTTCGTAAATAGGAACGGTCCCCACAGGGATAGGAGAATGACGAATGATCTCCTTGCGGATGGCATCGATCTCTCCACCTGTGCTTAGGTCCATCACTGTATCGGTCCCAGCTTGAATCGAAACCTCAAGTTTTTTCAGCTCCTCTTCTAAATCGACGTTGTCAGAAGAAGTCCCGAGGTTCGTATTCACCTTGATCCGGAGCCCTTCCCCGATGCCTATGGGCCTCACCCCGCGATGGTTTGGATTGGCTGGGATAACCACCCGGCCAGAAACAATATTTTCCCGGAGCCGTTCCGGAGAAACCTTCTCTTCTCTGGCGACCCTCTTCATTTCCTTCGTGACGACACCCTTTTGGGCTTCTATTTTTTGCGTCATGGTATCACCTTCTT
>DATHCH010000033.1:0-9134 GCA_035319625.1 Thermodesulfobacteriota bacterium | reverse complement strand
CGTCGATGAGGACCATGGCCGCCAACTCCCCTCCTGTCAAGACATAGTCCCCAATTGAAATCTCTTCATCGATAAAGAACTCTCTGGCCCTCTCATCCACGCCCTCATATCGCCCGCAGAGAAGGATGAGATGGGGCTGAGCGGAAAGCCTGCGAGCCAAATCCTGGTTGAAGGGGTTCCCCTGGGGAGTCAAGTATACTGTCCACGCAGATGGATTTTGAGACTTGACCGATTCGATGGCCCGGGCAATGGGCTCCACTTTCATCACCATACCCTGACCTCCTCCATAAGGGGTATCGTCCACCACCAGATGCTTGTCCAGCGAAAAATCCCGGATGTTAATCGTTTGGACCTGGATGAGTCCTTTCTCGACGGCCTTGCCTAAAATGCTTTCCTCCAGAGGAGAGGAAAACATCCTGGGAAAGAGAGTAACAATATCAAACCTCATCTTCGTCCTCCCACAAACCCTCCATCCGGATGACCTTGATCACTCTTCTTCCAAGGTCTATACTCTGGATCACCTCCTCGGTCGCCGGCAATAAGATTTCTCCCCTTTTTCCTTCGACAACGTAGACGTCATTGGCTCCCGTTGGAAGGATCTCCTTGACCTTTCCAATCCCTTTGCCCTCCCGGGTCTCGACCCTCATTCCCAAGATATCGATCCAATAATATTCTCCTTCCCCCAATTTGAGAAGCGCGTCTTTCTCAACGAGTATCTCCTTCCCTATCAAAGGCTTTGTCTCCTCGACCTTTTCAATCCCTTTTAATCGGAGGATAAGACGCGGTGGTTGGGGAACTGTCTCTAAGACTTCGTAAGACTCAGGTTTACCCTTTTCGTCCTCGATGAAGATCTCACGATAGAAAGAGGAGCGGTGGAGGTCTTCTCCAAAATAGTCTACCTTCACTTTCCCTTTGACCCCATGGGGCTTCATCACCCTGCCGATGGGGAAAAGATTTTTCTCCATAGACTATTATTCGATGATCTCTAACACAGAACGCTTCCCCAAATTCGCCGAGGCCGCTCCTAAGATGACCCGGAGGGCCCTGGCCGTCCTTCCCTGCTTTCCGATCACCTTCCCCAAATCTTCCTTGGCCACGGAGAGTTCAATGACGGAAGTTTTTTCACCTTCGACTTCAGAGACCTTGACCTGATCTGGATAATCAACCAACGCCTTGGCGATGTACTCAACGAGCTCTTTTGCGTTCATAACCCCACCTCCACTTTTCGCAGTCCTTGACAAGGTTCGTGATCAGCAAGGTTTGGAAAGAGGCGGCTTATTCAGTCTTCCCTTCCACCGACTTCTTTGAGATTCCGGATCGTATCAACAGTTGACGAACGGTCGAGGTAGGCTGAGCTCCCTTTCTCAGCCACTGGATCGTCTTTTCTTCCTTGAACCGAACCTCCACTGGATTTTTCTTGGGATCGTAGGTTCCCACCTGGTCAATGAATTTGCCGGCCCTGGCAAAACGGCGATCCGAAACGACAATTCGGTAATAGGGGCTTTTCTTCCCGCCAAACCTCATCAATCTCATCGATGCAGCCATATCGTTTTTCACCACCTCCTTCGCTGAAACTCCAAATCACAATCCCGCCAAGGCGGAACCAAATCCCAAATAAGCTCCAAACTCCAATCTCGAATGACCAAACCAATTCTGCCCCTCACCTCATTCCTCTCCCCACGGGGGAGAGGGGGAGGGTGAGGGGGCATCACTATGCTGTTACGAAAAAATGGGTGCTCTTCCTCTTCCGAATCCTTTTTCTCCCATTTTCGTAAATTGCTTCATCATCTTTCGAGCCTGGGCATATTGCTTAAGCAGCCGGTTGACGTCTTGAACGCTCGTTCCGCTTCCTCGAGCGATCCTCAATCTCCGGCTTCCATTGACGATCTGATAATTGGCCCGCTCTTTCGGCGTCATGGAATTGACAATGGCCTCGACCTTCACCAATTCCTTCTCATCGAAATCGAGGCCTCCCAGCCCTTTCATCTTTTTGGGTAATCCCGGGATCATCCCCAAAATCGATTCCAACGACCCCATCTTTCGAACCTGTTGAATTTGGTCACGGAAATCCTCCAGGGTAAAGGAATCTCTCCGGATCTTCTTCTCCAACTCCTCCGCCTTCTTCTCATCGAAAGCGGTTTCTGCCTTCTCAATCAGGGTGAGGACATCTCCCATCCCCAGTATTCGTGAAGCCATTCGGTCGGGATGGAAGGCTTCGAGGGCATCCAATTTCTCTCCGACCCCGACAAATTTAATGGGTTTCTGTGTCACCGATCTAATGGAAAGGGCGGCTCCTCCCCGTGCGTCCCCATCCATTTTGGTGAGGATCACTCCGTCAATCCCCAGTCGGTCATTGAAGTTTTTCGCAATATTGACCGCGTCCTGGCCGGTCATGGCATCGGCCACCAAGAGCACCTCGTTGGGCTTGATCTGGGTTTTGATCTCCCGGAGTTCCAGCATCAACGCCTCATCGATATGAAGCCTCCCGGCAGTATCGATAAGCATCACATCATAGCCCCCCTTCAAGGCGGAATCCCTTGCTTTCAAACAGATCTCCATGGGCGTTTGGGAGGCCTCGGGACGATAGAAATTCACTTTTAACTCTTCCCCTAATCTCTGCAATTGCTCAATCGCTGCGGGTCGGTAGACATCAGCGGGAACCAGGTAAGGTCGCTTCTTTTTTTCCTGAAAATACCGCGCCAGTTTACCTGCCGTAGTCGTTTTTCCGCAGCCGTGGAGACCTACCAGCATGATCGGAACAGGAGGGCTTCCCGAAAGATGAATCTTCTGCTCTTCGCCACCCATCAGGGAGGTTATCTCTTCCTTCACAATTTTAATCAACTGCTGGGCGGGTGTAAGGCTATCCATCACTTCCTGACCAACCGCCCTTGCCTGGACTTGCTGAATAAAGTCCTTCACGACCTTGAAATTGACATCGGCCTCCAAGAGGGCAATCCTCACCTCTTTTAGGGCCTCTTGGATATTTTGCTCCGTCAGCTTTCCATGGCCCCTCAGTTTCTTAAAAATGGAATCTAACTTGGCTGAAAGATTTTCAAACATGCTTAAATCCGAATAACTACAAATACTTCATTTTATTCACTTTTCTCCGAGTTGTCAAATTCCCGCGTGCTTCAAAAATCACGCGAAGTCGAAGCGATAACACGACACGGTGATCGTCTCTCCGCGTCTCGTACCTCGTTGTCCCTTTCCCCCATCTTAATTACAGTCCCTTGATGATCGTCCAATCCTTCCCCTCTTTCTTCAAAAAGAGGATTTCTTTGCCGGAATAGTGATTTTTCTTTTCTGCTTTCTCTACCTCCAAATAGAATTGCTGGGTGACGATTGCGGTTTCCCGATCGATTTGGAAGGATCGGTCCCAACAGGAGTAGGAAATTCGATCGAAGGTTTCGAAATATCCCTCGATCCGCTTTTGAAGCCGGTTGAAGTCTTCCTCCTTATCTTGATAGGCCTTGGAGATGCAGGAGAGGTAAAGGGAAAGGTCTTTTTTCTGTAAGGCCTCTTGCCTTCGATTCAAAATGTGATCGATTTTTTCTTCTTCGGAAACCTGGCAGGCTAAGACGAAAAGGAAAAAGAGGACAAAAAAGAGGGAACTTCTTCTCATTTCAGCTTTTCGAATTCTCCGGGTTGAATCGTCGCCTTTCCTCTCCCACTCGATCCTCCTTTTACCTCGACACGATTCTTATCGATATCAACGATGATCTCATCCCCTGAAACGATATTCTCCCCTTCCGAAACTTTCGGGTCGCCTGTCAAAACCACTTTTTGGTCAAGGTTGTAAAAAATCGCCTTCTGACAATTGGCAACTCGAAGCCCCTGTTGGATCTTCACATTTCCCCCGGCAGTCACCCGTTCGATCCCCTTCCCCTCTTCAATGGTCACGGCCTCCAAAGAATCAGCATAGATCACCATATCCTTCTGTCGAGCAATGACATTCCCTCTGAAGATGATCAAATTCTCCTTCCAGTAGGCCTCCACCTTGTCGGAGGTGATATCGATGGGCTGGCTCTTGTCCACAAGCTTGCTTTCCTTATCCTCAGGAGGAGTCCCTTTCTTGGCCTTTTCCTTCTCCTGGGAAGCTGTCGGGGAGTTCGGTAATGCGCTTATCCGTTTTTCCTCAATGGGTTTCACCTCTACCTTAGATGCTGTTTTAAAGGAAGAGGGAGGTATCGGATCTTCCTTCGCCGCCTCTCGTGTTGGGAGGGGTTCTGCCTTTTTCGCTTCCATCGAGAGAGGAATGGCTTGGGTTCGATCCTCTTGACTCGGTCCGATTGCCACGGGGAGTGCAGGCTTCTTCGCCTCTATAGAGAGGGGAGGGGCTTGGATTTGATCCTCTTGAACGGGTTCGACCACCGCAGGGAGAGCAGGCTTCTTCGCCTCTATAGAGGGAGGGATGGCTTGGGTTCGATCCTCTTGAATCGGTTCGATTGCCACGGGCAGAGCAGGTTTCTTAGCTTCTTTTTTAGGAGGAGTTTCGTTAATCGACTTGCTTGCGGGAGGAGGCGGAGTCAATCTCTCCTCTTCCATTCTCAACTCAGCCCTTTTCTCCTCCTTCAAGGAAACAGGCCTTTTCCCTTCCTCTTCGAATTTGACTAAGGCAAGCCTGTCGAGTTCCATCCCAGCCCGCTCATTTTCCTTCTCGGTCTGTTTGGTTTTGGTCTTACGAAGAGAGACCTTACTTTCCTTCACAGTTTTCTCAAGAATGGCCTTGGCTTCTGCATGGTGGGGGCTTTTGGGATATTCAATGACAATCTTCCGAAAGGCTGCTTCAGCCTTCTCCCATTGGTCGAATTCAAGATAACTCTTGCCTAAGAAGTAAAGCGTTTTATCTCCATCAGGGTCTTTTGGAAATTTCTCTAATAACCCCTCAAACCGCGAAGCGGCTGCTCGGTATCTTTCCTTTTGGTAATAGAACACACCGATATAGAATTCATGGTCAGCCAACATTTTTTTGCAGACGCCAATTTTTTCCTTCGCCTTCTCGGTGAAAAGACTGGGGGAATAGTTGGCGACGAGATATTCAAAGCTGGAGAGAGCCTTCTTTGTGGAAGTCTGATCCCGATCAAGGGTGTGCATCTGATTGAAATAAGACATCCCAATTTGAAACTGAACATACGGGATCTCTTCATGGCTGGGATGCGTCTTCTTAAACTCCTCATAAACCGCAATCGCCTCTACATAATCCTCCTTCAAAAAATGACAATCGCCCACCTTCAGCTCCGCCCAAAGGGTATAGGGAGGGCTATCGGGAAAACTCGACTTCAATTCTTCGAATTTCTTCAGGGCATCGGAATAGTCTCTCTTATTGAATTTATACAATCCCCGCTTATAAAGGATTTCAGGATCTCCCTCAATTTTCCTGACATCTTTCCCTTTTCCACCACATCCAAAAAGAAAGGACAGGGCGATGGGCACCGTGATCCATTTTAGAAAGATTGTCTTCTTCATACGGAAAGGTATCAACAGCCTCCCTATTATGATTGGAAGGACTTAGGATGTCAATATAAAAATCATTTTTTGTTTGGACTCATCAGGGTAAGGAGGCTCTTTATAGAGCATCTTTTATCTTGAATTTCGAACGGAAAGTCCTTAAGATGAAAATAGAAATCGTGACCGGCCATGCCCTGTAACATGTTAGGTTCAGGGACTAGATGCCGGAGTGCCTATCCTCTGACCTCGTCGCCTCTCCAAGGCTTCCGGAGCGAAGCTTCGTGCGAATAGGCGTTTCGACACGCAGGCGCGTCCGTGCCTGCGCGCTTTAGCGCTTCGGCGCGCAAGCGTGGCACGTGTCCGTTATTCAGCGAAAATTACAGACAGAGAAAGAAAAAAAGATGCGAATCGAGATGGCAAAAAGGATTGATCAGATTCCCCCTTACCTCTTCGCAGAAATAGATAAGAAGAAAGAGGGGATGAGGAGAAAGGGAATGGATCTCATCGACCTGGGGATTGGAGATCCGGACCTGCCGACTCCCAAACCGATTATCGAACGACTAAAAAAAGCGGCGGAAAATCCGGGGAACCACCGGTACCCTTCCTACGAGGGGATGATTGAATTCAGGACGGCCGTCGCCGAATGGTACGAAAGGAGGTTCGGCATCAAGCTTAACCCGAGGACAGAGGTTCTCTCCTTGATCGGCTCCAAAGAAGGAATTGCCCACATCCCCTTGGCTTTTGTCAACCCGGGGGATATCGTCCTGGTCCCCAGCCCCGGCTACCCTGTTTACCGTGTCGCGACCCTCTTTGCGGGAGGTGCTCCTTTTTTTCTGCCCCTCCGCAAAGAGAATGGCTTTCTGCCGATCTTCTCCGAAATTCCCGGCGCGGTAGCAAAGAAAGCAAAACTTTTATTCATTAACTATCCGAACAATCCCACCTCTGCCATCGCCGAGAGAGCTTTCTTTGAAGGGGTCGTAGCCTTTGCCCAGCGCCACCAGATCTTTGTTTGCCACGATGCAGCTTATTCAGAGATCGCTTTCGATGGTTACCGCCCCGTCAGTTTCTTGGAAGTGGAAGGGGCCAGAGAAGTGGGAGTCGAATTTCATAGCCTCTCAAAAACCTTTAATATGACGGGTTGGAGAATCGGATTTGCGGTGGGGCGTTCTGAGATACTCTCCGGATTGGGAAGGGTGAAGACCAATATCGATTCCGGTCTCTTTCAAGCGATCCAGGAGGCAGGAACCGAGGCACTTAATCATCTTGATACCCCGCTTCCGGAAATCGTCAACACTTATGAGAGGCGAAGGGATGTGATGGTAAGGGGTCTTGAAGAAATAGGGCTGGAAGTGGATCGTCCGAAGGCCACGTTCTATCTCTGGATTCGAGTACCGAGAGGATATACCTCCACCCAATTCGCCACCCTCTTGCTCGAGCAGGGAGGAATCGTCACTACTCCCGGAAATGGCTTCGGAGAGGAAGGAGAAGGCTACTTCCGAATGGCCCTCACCGTAGATGAGAAAAGGTTGAAAGAGGCGATCGAAAGACTTAAAGGAATCAAGTTTTGAAGTTCTTTTTAGCGTCTAATTTTTTATATCGCCATCCTCACCGTTGTAAAGGAAGTTGACATCTCTCCTCAGATGGAGCGCGGGCGACCCTCCCTTCGGGAGGGGAGAGATTTCGCGGAATAGGGGGGTGTAAAATGCAATACCTTTTTTTTGACGCCATTCTAATTGCCATTCTCATCCTTTTAAACGGCTACCTGGCCGGGACAGAAATCGCCGTGGTGACGGCGAGGAAGAGCCATATCAAACAGCTGGCTGAAACCGGGAAGAAAAGCGCAAAGATTTTCCTAAAACTCAAAGAAGAACCGGACCGTTTTCTCGCCACCATTCAGATTGGAATCACGGGTGTGGGCGTTCTCGCCTCTGCCGTCGGTGGCGCGGCAGCTGTCAAGGTCATCAAACCTGTCCTTCAGGCGGTCCCCATCAAAGCCATTTCCCTGGCTGCTGAACCCGCATCCATTGGAATTGTGGTCGTAGTGATTACGTATTTTACTGTGATCTTTGGAGAGCTGGTCCCCAAGTCCATTGCTTTGATGCACCCTGAAACCGTTGGCCTCTGGACGGCGAGAGCCATCGATTCCTTTTCAAAAATCAACTCCATCTTTGTCAGGCTGCTCACCCTTAGTACCTCTCTCGTACTCAGGCCTTTTGGAAGAGAACCCTTTACGGAACGGGCCTATATCACCGAGGAAGAGGTGAGGATCTTAATAAAAGAAGGAGGTAAACACGGGGTCTTCGAACCCACAGAGGAAAAAATCCTCCAAAGCGTATTTGAATTTACCGACATGTCGGTCAAAGAAGTGATGGTCCCCGATACACAGATGGTGGCGGTCCAAATCGATCGGTCACCCCAGGAGGTTCTTTCCATCATCGACGAAGAACAATTCTCACGATATCCGGTCTTTGGAAGAGAGCTGAACGACATCAGGGGAATCCTTTATGCAAAAGACTTCCTCACGACGTTTGCAAAAACAGGACAGGTTGATATGCGAAAGATCGCCAAGCCTCCTTATTTTATCCCGGAGACGATGAAAATCAGTCTTCTCTTAAGGGAGATGCAGAGGAGAAGAATTCACATGGCATTGGTGGTGGATGAGTACGGCGGGGTGGCGGGGCTGGTCACCATGGAGGATCTGGTGGAAGAGATTGTCGGAGAGATCAGAGACGAGCACGATATTGAGAGCCCTGTGATTCAGCTCTCGGATGGGACCCTGCTGATTGACGCATCCATCAGCCTCAGGGATTTAAAGGAGGACCATCATATCCAGCTTCCGGAATCTCCTGAATATGAGACCGTGGGCGGTTTCTTGATGACAGCTCTGCAAAAAATTCCCCAAGCCGGTGATATGGTTGAGATTGAAGGGAAGCGAATAAAAATTGTTGAGATGATCGGGCAGAGAATTTCAAAAGTAAAACTCGAGAAAATGCCTGAGGCTACCGAAAAGACCTAAGAAGCACAGTGCAAATCAGAGATCGCGCTGAGCTCACTGGGACAGATGTAGAAAGAGGATTCATCGACTTCGCGAGAGGAGAATGAAAACACAAGCGCGATTATTCAGTTCTTCCTCTTCACTTGTGAAGTTGTTTTAGAACCAACGTCCCCTCTTCGCGTCCTTAATCTGACAGACCCCGTCAAACTACCTATTGACCAACGAGTACACCAACGAATCTTCAATACGAAGATGACCTGGGAGTTGACGATTACGGGTAGAAAGCAGCGATAAAAAAAAGCAGGGCCGTTTCCGACCCTGCCTCGATTGTTGAGTTATATTTCTCGGTTTAAATTTGTTCGCGATATTACATCTACAACCACCCGTGCCAGATTCTCGATTCTACTGTCCGAGTTGCCATCCCTCCCATTTAGGACATACCCAACCATCCGTTTCCGCAAAATCAAGCACAGGGCCGTTCTCAAACCCGAATACCGTGCGCAGCATCTCACAAACGACAAAGAGGCATCGCCACTAAAATGGATACCCTGGCGTGAACAACGGAGCGTCCACACCGGCCTCGTGACCGTCCGGACCGACCTGCAGGAGCGAGAAGTCATGCTGCGGGCATGTCCAGCTAGTGTAAACATCCACGGGGGCGGGGGCCCCAATGTAGTGCGCCATAGCCGGG
>DATHCH010000032.1:0-12522 GCA_035319625.1 Thermodesulfobacteriota bacterium | reverse complement strand
ACCAATAAAATGCACCATGAACTTTGACCAACCGGCATCGGGGAATTTGATAGGGAGGCCTGTGGAAGCGAGTCCGAAGAAGGCAAAGATACAAATCAGGTGGAAAAGCCTGTCCCTAAGTTTAAAGCGGATATAGGTCTCCCCGGGGTTTTCAATATGGATAAGTTTCTCTGATATGAGATGTCCTTCCCTCAACTGCCTCTGTTTCTCCCAATAGGCTTTTCGCCACCACAGAAGAGTATGACCCCAGTAAAAAACGAGGATACTCAAAAGGAGAATGACCATGAAAATTCTTGTCCAAAACAAGAGAGGATATTTTTCCCTGTTGCTTAAATCAGGATGGGCGATATATTTTATAAAGTTGAGATTGACCCCTTGATGGCACTTTGAGCATACCTTCGTAAGGTTTCTCGGGTTGATTGAAGATTTGGGATCCTGTTCAGGGAGGATATTGTGGGCGCCGTGACAATCAGCACAACCTGCGGCAGGACCACCCAATTTTCTTATCGTTCCATGAAGAGTCTCTTGATAGGTGCTAACCGCAATGGTCGTGAGATTATTCTTTTTCATAAGCTCTTTATCGCCATGACACCTGATGCATGCTCTCGTATAAAACTCCCTTGCCTCTGCGGAATATCCCCTTCCCAACACACGGAAAAGTTTCGTATTATGTAGGCCATGACAATCTGAACAGACTGCAGAATCCTGGTTGCCGTTCAGGATTGCTTTATCATGGCCACTTTCTACATAATCCTTCATGCTGTGGCAGGAAGTACATTTATTGATGATCGCTACTTTGCTTCCATCCCATTTTTTCAAGCAATGGATGCTAGAGTGGCATTCGGTACAGTCGTAGTGATTCTTAATACGGTGCACGTTTTCCTGGTATTCCTTTGCTTCGGCCTCATGGCAAGGACTGCAATCTACCTTTTCGGCTATGTAGATTTGTTGCGCATGCTTTTCTAAATCTATAATATCGACATGACAGCTGGTACAGGCATTGGGACCATGGACAGAGTTTGCATATTTCATCCCGTTTATCTTACTTCCATGACATTCCAAACAATCTGTCGAAAGAAGGGATCTTCGCATATTTACGTTGATTGTAACCGTCCGGAATTCAGCAAAAGAAGTGGAGGAATAAAAATGATGAAGAGGATTAAAAAGAATCTCATCATACGCTCCTTACCTAATTTTTTACCAAAAAATCACCATTCATGGAATATGAAAACAGTGTAACTTTATACTGGGACCATTTTAGAGAGAAGGGGAAAAAAGAATCCTTTTCCAGACTCTCCCTTTAAATCTTCTTAGAAGCACATTTCACCGCCGACTCGATATCTTCGATTCCATGGTAGGTCCCTCCTACATCCCGAGCCAACTGATGGATCTTCCTTCAAAGACATTATGGTATCCTTTAAGAACCTCTCCTTTTGTCTTTTGGGTATGCAAGGGAGGATTAAGAGGATCTACCGCCAGCATAACACCATTGTCCTCTATGACCGACTTGCTCTCCGGATCTTCCCTGGTCGGTGCAAAAACGGGGTCAATAACGGAATGATAAGAACTTGTTTTGGAATGGGTTGAATATACAAAAAAGGGAATAGTAGGTTAAGGGAAATCGACCACCGATGATTACCGATTGGAATCAAGCATGCTTATGAAAAAGTCGGGTTGTTGACTTCGGGAAGGAGTCGTCGGGATGGTTTCCACTTGGTATGTAGGTTTTTCAGGGGGGGAAACAGAGCCACCACATCTTCAGATGTATTGAATTTTTCCGATTTTTTTTCGGGGTCTCCGCGTGTTCGGGCACTTCCTGGTTCACAGAATACACCTCTCGGATTGTTGTGTCAAACATGAGTTTCCACCTAAGAATAGACATTGACTCCATCCAATACTCGCAGAAACGGGTGATTTGAAGGAGTATCTTAAAAAGCTTTAGAACCAACGCCTCCCCTGTCTCTGAGCTTAATTCTCCCGGATAAATTCCACGATGATTTGAGCCCATTCCCCACCCTTATCTTCCTGAACGAAATGGCCGGCGTTCATGATCGTTGTGTGCTTCATTCCCTTTGCTCCGGGTATGGTTTTTTGGAAATAGGCGTCACCGCCTTTCGTGATGGGATCTGAAGCGCTAAAAGCGGTGAGGAAAAGTTTCTGCCACCGGGAAAAAACTTCCCACGCTTTTAGATTCGCCGGGACAGCCGGATCATCGGGCGATATAGGAACCAGCGTAGGGAAAATTCTTGCGCCGGCCTTATATGAATCATCGGGGAAGGGGGCATCATAGGCAGCAATCACTTCCGGTACGAGTTTATTCACGCAGGCCCTGTTAACGATTTCACCAATATTGAAATCGGGTGATTTTTGAGAATATTCACGCCACGCGAGAAAAGCCTCTGACGGCTTCCCTTTTCCGGCTGGCAAACCCGTGTTTGAGATGCATATCCGCTTAAATCGTTCTTCATTTTCGGCGGCAATGCGCAGCCCGATCAAACCGCCCCAGTCCTGGCATACCAGCGTCATATTTTTCAAATCAAGTGATTTAATCAATCCAGTCATCCAGCTGACATGTTTTTGATATGAATAGTCACTCATCTCCGCAGGTTTATCCGATTTTCCGAATCCAACCAGGTCCGGAGCAATGGCGCGGTATCCGGACTTGACCATGATCGGTATCATTTTTCTGTAGAGATACGACCATGAGGGTTCGCCGTGCATCATTAATACTGTCTCGCGGTCATTACGGCCTTCGCCAACGTAATGAATTCTTATCCCTTCGACTTCAGCATAATGTGGCTTGAAGGGATAACCAGGCAGTCCTTTAAATCTTTCATTAGGGGTTCTTAGCAACTTCATAAATAGCCATCCTTCTTTTTGATTTAGACTCTCCCTTGTTTCTCGGGTGTCTCCCGTGTTCGGGCACTTCCCGATTAAAAGAATATACCTCTGAGATTTCTATGTCAAACATAAGTTTCCGGATTAAAGAATTAAGAATTGGGACTACCTCTTCGACGTACAAAGTCTGGAGATCAATCTACATTAAGGACGGTTGATTTTAGATTGGAAGACGGCAAGGCTTCATAACTTAAAGGATTAAGAGAAGTAATGCGAGCGGAGATAATGTTGATAGGGTTATTTGTTTTCCTTTGGTCATCGAATATCCTATAAGAATATTGCTGGTTGCAATATACCTATTTTATGGAAACTGGCCAACTCGAACTTTCAGAAAGGAAGGGTAGAGAAAAGGGTTTGTTCTTCGCCACCTCCAAGGTCTCAATTTTAGGGTGGCGAAGAACGGAAAAGTTGTGCAGGTTTCGAAATTTTCTTCCGCCTATTTGCAGGGGCCGATCCGCTTTCCTTTAATCCTCATCGTCATGGTCTTTCCGTTCGTGGTCGTTTCGATAACACCATCCATCGTGGTGCCTGCATAGGTGACCTTACCTTTGCTCATGGTCGCGCCCTCCCGGCAGACCACGGTCCAGGTAAAGGTGTTCCCCAGGTTCTTCACATCCTTGATCGTGCAGTCTGACTGCGACGTTTGAGGTACTGCTTTTTCCTTGGTTAAACAGCTGCTATGGGTGAAGGATCTTGCAGGCATGCCAGGCATGTCCATCATGCTTGTGATCTCCCAGAGGCCATCCTCCATGTTCGGTGCAGCAAAGGAAAGCGTTGCAAAAAATAAGAACAATACCATAGGAATGAAACATATACCTTTCTTCATAGTGTGCTCCTTTCCGCCTGATCCCGAATGATGAAAAAACTCGTTTGGAGTAGGTTGAGGATACGAAAAATTGAGTCCAAAGTCAATCAAAAAAGAATCGAAGATTACAAAAACACTATAACGCAGAAGCTGGCTGCCTGCAATACAGCCCCACTATCGCATATCCGATAGATTGTTTCTTTGGCCCAGTAAGAAAAAGTCCTTGCCCTGAGTCAGGGCAAGGACAGAAAAGTTTTTTCGGCTAATGTTTAAATATGAAAAAAGTTACTTCTGCTTTTCGGAATGAGTGACTTTAGACCCTGTACCACCTGTCTTCACAGCGCCATGCCCTGTGCCTCCTGAGACCTTAGGTGTTCCCGTTTTCACCCCGGTTCCTGCATTGGTCCCTGTTACTGTTTTCGTTCCTGTGGTCGTTTTCGTTCCTGTCATCGTTTTTGTTCCTGTTACTGTTTTCGTTCCTGTTGCTGTTTTTGTCCCTGTCACTGTCTTTGTTCCTGTTACTGTTTTCGTTCCTGTCACTGTTTTTGTCCCTGTTCCTGTAGTCTTTTCAGTAGACCCTACTTTCGTTTTTGTGTCTTTTGCGCCAATGGGCTCTTTGCCATGATGGAGATCTCCGCCATGATGAACATCTCCGCCATGGTGGACATCCGCATGATGAAATCCGGTGGAGCTATGAAACTCTCTCCCACCCCAATGATGCAGGGCGTGGTCTCTGTACCAAGGCTGTCTGTTCCAGTAGTGATTACGACCCCAATCCCTCCAGTGGCCACGGAACTCACCGTAGTGTATATGATGGTACCCTGGCGGCAGTCCGAGGATATAGTCAGGTGGGATAACCCCGACAGCCGCGGGGATAAGAGGCGTCTCGACAAAACCCCAGGGTCCCTTGTAGATGGTAGAGCTGAACCAGTGATTCTCAAAGAAGCGATACCAGAGGCCGTCGAAAAAATAAAGACCTGGCGTGTTCGGGACCAAATAGACATCGCTTTCTTCGCTGGGAACCACCACGACATCGGGCGGTGCTGGAAATGCCAGAGGCGGGGGAGGGGGAACGTTTATGCTGACGCTCACCTGGGCCCTACCGACCACTGCCATGCCAACGACAAAAAACAGACAAACCATAAGTAACGAGACTCGCTTCATAAGATGATCCCTCCTTTGGTGTAGTTGTTAAATGAAAGAACCAGCTATGAGGAAATCAAACTGTCACTGCTGACACTCAATGACTTCCTTAAGCTCCAGCTCTTCTTGCTTCTACCCGAAAGCAGAGTTTAATGCATTTTAGATGCCAGGACAAGGAGCCATTGTAGCTCATTACTTTTTAAATGGTTTTTTAAACATTCACTGCTTTTGTTGAAGCAAAACTCGTTATTTTGTCACATCGGTGACAAATTTTTGACCATCCCTTGTTACTGATTTGCGAGTTGAATTCTTGTGTTCAATACATTTGCAAAGGATACCAACGATTCTCACCATCAGCTGCTTTGTTTCTTATTGCCGGCCATGACTGCCTTAGGCATGTACCTGGCCTTCGGCATTCCGCCATCTGGCTACTACTCCTTCAGTATGACGTTGGCATCCACCGCCAGTGGAATTCCTTTACTGACCACTAAAGGATTGATATCGATCTGCTCGATCCGTGGATAGGCAATGCCGGCATTGCCCAATCTGACAAGGATATCTACCACGGTATCTTTCTCGAGAGGCGCCATCTCCCGGAAGCCTTGCAAGAGGCGCTTGCCGCGAATCCGGCCGATGAGTTTCAACGCCCACTGCCTGTCCAGGGGTGCCATGGCAAACACCACATCGGGCTCAAGTTCTGAAAAGATTCCTCCCAGGCCGAACATCACGCAGGGCCCGAATTGATTGTCCCGGATGAAGCCGGCGATCAGTTCATAGTCTGCTTTGACCTCTTTCTGGATCAGGATTCTGCCACGAGGGCCGACTTTTTCACGAACAACATGATACGCCGACTCCAAAAGGGTTTTGTCCATGATTCCCAAATGTACCAGCCCATGTTCGGTCTTGTGCACCTCGCCGGGCATCAGTCCCTTTAAAACAACGGACAAGCCCATTTGCCGGGCAGCCTTCCACGCCCCGCTGAGGCTTCGGACCAGTCTTTCTTCCACCACCGGAATCCCCCAGCCCGAAAGGAATTTTTTGCTGTCAAATTCATCCCATATTTTTTCACCGGAAGGGAAGGGCGGTTTTTCAGGAAAGTCCGGTGAGGGCGGTACAGCGTTCACATGAACAGTCCTCAAGCTGAGTTTATGCGCTCTGAAACGAGATGCCGCCACCAAACACTCGGCTATCCTGGGGACATCATCATACACGGGTATGCCGAGGGTCCGGGCCTTCTGACGGAATCGCTCGCATCCTTCCCGGCGCCCCATCAGCCAGAAAAAGACCGCCTTTTCAGAACGGTCCGCTTTTTTCTTCAAGGCATCAAGATCCAGAATCCTTTCATCCAGCCCCGCTACAAAATGGATGAGGAGCACATCGGTATTGGCGTCTTCCAGCACGGCAGAAATGGTATGATCGAAGACGACATCCCGGCCGTGTAATCCCACCGAAGCGAAGAGGTCTATGGGATTCGCGACAGGCATCCAGACAGGAAAGACCTCGCCGACCGCTTTTTGCGTCTGTTCTGAGAGCTGCGCTACTGGAACGCCATGGCTTTCGAGCGCATCGCAGGCGAGAACGCCTGCCCCGCCGCTCAGGCTAAGGACGGCTGTGCGACAGGGTGGATTGACATGGGGGATCAGGGCCAGGGTATTTGCCAGATCCATCATTTGATAGATGCTGTCGGCCAGGGTGACTCCTTCCATTTCTAAAACGCTATTTAACAGACGAGAATTTCCTGAAAGGCTGTACGTATGGCTCTTGGCCGCCAGCGCCCCGGCTTTACTTCTGCCTCCTTTCAACAGGACGATGGGTTTGGCCGAGCTTCCCGCTATTTGAGCAAAGAGCCTGCCGCGGGGAATGGACTCTAAATACAAGGCGATCACCTCTGTGTCGGGGTCCTTCAGCAGGTACTCCAGGATATCACACTCGTCCACATCCGCTCTATTCCCGATGGAACAGGCCTTCGCAATACCAATACCCCTTCGGCCCAGCTCTGCAAGAAAAATGGCTGACATCATTCCGCTCTGAACGATCAGAGAGATCCGGCCCGGAAGCAGGCCTTCCTCACGCACACCTGGATGCATGAAAGTGAAGAAGTGCGTTCGATGAATATCAACGAGGCCCATGCAGTTCGGCCCCCAGATTCGCATGCCGTTTTGTTTTCCGATAGCGACGCACTGATCCTGCAATGCCAAGCCCTCCTCGCCGGTCTCAGCGAACCCTGCGCTTTCGATGATCACCCTTCGGATGCCTTTCACGGCGCATGCCTCCAATACAGAGGGGACGGACGAAGCAGGTACCAGGACGATTGCCAGGTCGATAGGGTGAGGGATGTCTTCCAGAGAGGAGAAACAGGGCAAACCTTCAATTTCCTTGTAGTTGGGATTTATCGGATAAACTGCTCCTTGGAATCCGAGAAGCAGATTTCCGACTACAAAGTTCCCTATATTACGGTTGCTGGCTCCGATCACTGCGATCGAATCGGGGTGGAAAAAAGTATCCATGGTTGAGGAGTCCTATTTGGTGTTTGGCGTCATCGTCGCGCTCTTTTCAAAGACCTGTCTGGCGATCTCCAGCCCCTCAAGGCAAACAGGCATGCCACCGTATGTGGACATCTGGAGGATCACCTCAGCCACCTCCGCTTTGGTGGCGCCGGTACGGATTGCGGCAATGATGTGGCTCTTCAATTCATTCGCACGGTTCAAAACACACAATGCAGCCACAGCGCAGAGTTCCCGCTCCCTCTGCGTCAGTACGTCGCGCGCGTAGAGATTGCCGAACACGTGATCGATGATCTTGGCCGGTATATCGAAGTAACCGAGCAGCTCTCTCATCAGACGGGTCCACGTTTGGCCAACGAGTTTTTTGGCGACTTCAACGGGGTCGTCACTCGGACGGATATTCGAAGCAATGGCCATGTTCATCTCCTTTCTTTTCAATGTATCTGGATCATGTTTGGGACGAACCCAAATGGACCATTTCCATTTTTTTCCCCTTATTTCTTTCTTTCCTTCCCGATCTTTTCAAGTTCTCTTACCATCCGCTGCAAGAGGTGTTACCCATTCCGGGGCACCTGTCAAGAGAAAGAAAATCCTTGGTGTTGGCAAAATAGAAATGTCCCCTTGGGGGAGGAGAGGACGATCGCCGAAGCGCAAGTGCTTGAGGATATGATTGATGCAGCCTACTGTGCTGTAAATCCCCCATCGACAACAATGACCGCCCCTGTCATGTAGCTTGAAGCCGGAGAAGACAAAAACAGGACAGTTCCGATAATCTCTTCTGGCTTTCCAAACCGATTCATCGGTATTTGCTTGATAAGGCCACTGTAGACCTTGGGCGAGGCTCTCAATCCTTCTGTCAAGCCGGTTTCCAAGTAGTGAGGAGCAATCGCATTCACCCGAATGTCGTGTTTGGCCCATTCGAGAGCTAAGCTCTTTGTCAAAAGGATGATCCCCGCCTTCGAGGCACAGTAGGCCGGAGCACGAGGAACACCGTTGATCCCAGCCGTTGTTGAAATGTTAATGATGCTTCCCCCTCCGTCAGCGATCATCTGCTTTCCAACGTATTTACAACAAAGAAAGGTCCCTCGCAGATTCACCCGCATAATTTCATCCCATTCTTCAACCGGTGTATCCTCTGTTGGTGTATAGCTTAATTGAGAAATCCCAGCGTTATTAACCAATATATCCACTTTCTTAAACTGAGAAATAGCTTCCTTGACCACGTTTCTAACCTCTGCCTCGTCGGAAACATTAGCCTGAACGGAGGTATGAGGGGATCCCAATTTTTCAATTTCCTTCGCCGTCTCCGTTGGGTATATCCTATCAACCAGAACTAACGAACAACCGTTTTGCGCGAAGCTTAGAGCAATCTCTTTGCCAAGCCCTCGAGCACTTCCCGTGACGAGTACGATTTTTCCGTCGAGTTTGAAAATCTCTCTTGACCTCATCTAGTCTCTTTCTGAAGGATCCATGTTTCAGACATTGTGCAGGAGATGTTTCCGCTCAGGGTACCCCCGTTATCCCTTCCGTGAAAGGAAGGGGATGGGGTCTCCGTAGATTCTAAGCTCTCGTGGGTCATCTTCCGGCGTTCCCCTACAAATCTTCATTGCCCTGCCGGTCCAATGAGATAGCTCACTCAACGGATTGCCCACCGGCTTACAGCAAGTTCAATCTCTTCCGCTTGAATGATGGGTTGGTTCACAGCCGAACATTGCTGGTTGACATGTTCTTAGGGGAGTTAGGCTGGAACGAAATCCGCAGCTCGGACTTCTTTGAGACGCAGCGCCTCTGTGGGACAGGAGACGGCGCAGACGCCACAGCCCATGCATTTTCCCGGATCCACTGCAGCCAGATCGTTCTTCACCGCAATGGCGTCGAAGAAGCAACGATCCAGGCAGGTCTCACAACCCGTACACAAATCGGGATCCACTATGGCTTCGAAGCGGCTGGGAGCGACCCATTTTTTCGGACCCGTCATGATGGACCAGTTCATACAGCAGTCGCTGCAGCAATTACAGATGACATGGCCCGCGACCTGGCGATTGTCGGCGACATGAACAAGCCCTTTTTCCTCGCACATTTTCAGCATGTCGATGGCCTCTGCTTTGGACAAAGCTCTTCCAGTGCCCCTCTCCAAGTTGTATTCGGCCGCGCGATCCACCTGCATGCAGACTTCCAACGGTTTCCCGCAGGCGCCGTCGATCACGCGACAGGAACATTTCGTGACGGACAGGGTTTTGGCATTCTCGATGATCTTAATCACATCTTCATAGGCGAGTATCCGCGATCCCGGCTCGATGCTTTCGTTTACCGGAATCACACGCATGAGGGAACCGGGAAGAAAATCCATAATTTTTTGTCCGTGTTTCGGCCATTCCTTCTCCATATAGGTTTTCCAGAGATCCAGGACCTCCCTCGATATTCCAGGGGTAAGGGTGGTGGCATCGTGCATCTGAGGAACGCTTTTCACGCGATAGTACTTCATCTGCTCGCTCTTTTTCGTTTTGAATATAAGCCCCCTGTTAAACAAGGATTCCATCATGGTCTTGATCGTTCCCGGAGGGAGTCCCGTTTTCTGGCCGAGTTCCTCTGCTGTTGCCGACGGCGCCGCCGCAAGCAAGACCTTCGCCTCATCATCCTTGACTAGGGCCTCAAAAATCTTCTGAATCAAAGGAGATTCCACCGCACCAACCGCCTCCGCCAGCTGCCGACAAAGTATCCTGTCCGCCATTTCTTATGTGCTCCTCCTTCCTTTCGTATTTTAGCTAAGTATCAAAAATAAAAACCTGTGTGTCAAGGGCAAACCGAGGCTTGTACGTAATGCCTCATACTACCGTGAAAACTCGCCGAGATCGGGTCCCGCGCCACGCGGGGTCGGAGAAAATCTTATAGCGGATACTCAGCTTGTCCCTTAACTACAGGAATGTCTCGAAGGGTGAAGGGACTGTACTATCACGAAAAGAAGTTGGCTTTGCCAATTAGAACTTCGGATCATCCGCTTGATGAGATTTTCAGAGACATTCCTGCCCGATCGGAAGATATGATCCATGGTTCAGTGGGGCATTACTGCTGATGATATGGTGAGGCTTTGAAATATCCTCGTAATGGTATTAAGATGGCATAAGACAGCCGAATCGATTTGAGGGGACAGAGGCGTGCACGAGCTTCCCATCACCGAGAGTATTCTGAAGATTGTACTGAAACATGCTGAAGGGAATAGAGTCCAGAAGGTGATAGCCATTCACCTGCAGGTCGGCAAGCTCAGCGACCTCGAAGACGATTGGATTCAGCGCTATTTCGATTACCTTAGCAGGGGCACGGTAGCGGAGGGGGCAAAGCTCAAAATCGAAAGGACGCCTGTCATGATGCGGTGTAATGGCTGTTCCGCATCCTATGAAACCGATATCGCAAGAATGGGCGATCTTGTCTGTCCTGCCTGCGGTGAAAAGGACGGCACGATCCTTTCAGGAAGAGAATATACGGTCAAAGAGATGGAGGTGCTGTAGTGGAGGAGATCAGACTCATAGAAGTGAAGGAGGAGATCCTTTCCGACAACATCAAACAGGCAGGGGAGGTCCGGGAACGTCTCCGGAAGACAAAGACGATGCTTTTGAATCTCATGTCCTCGCCCGGTTCAGGCAAGACCAGCCTCATTCTCCAAACGATCGAAGGCCTGGGAGGTGACTTAAGGCTTGGCGTGATCGAAGCTGATATTGAGTCGACCGTTGATGCGGAAAAGGTTGCTGCCCGGGGAATACGGGCCATCCAGCTCAGAACAGGGGGATTCTGCCATCTCGACGCAGCCATGGTCACCCAAGGCATTGACGCTATGGACGTGAGCGAGTTGGATCTGGTCATCATCGAAAATGTGGGAAACCTGGTCTGCCCTGCCGAATTCGATACGGGAGCCTACAAAAACGTGATGATCCTGAGCGTTCCCGAGGGGGACGACAAGCCACTTAAGTATCCCCTCATGTTCTCCGTATGCGATCTTCTGCTGGTCAATAAAATCGATTATCTGTCCCTCAGCGATTTTGATATAGCGGTATTGCGGAAGCGGGTCCTGGCGCTTAACCCCCGTATCATTATCCTGGAGGTGTCCTGTAAAACCGGTGCAGGAATCGAGAGCTGGATCGACTGGCTCAAGGCGGAAGTGGCGGCCTTCAAGCGTTTCGAGTAGGTTTCAGGGGAAAGGTCCAGGCTTTTTTGTTCGCGGAAGTGATGGTTTCTGTCCTCGGAAAGCTTCGGAGCAGATACCAGCAAGAGATGGGGGTTACATTTCAAATGCTAAAAAGTTCGAATTATTGAGGTCCGGAGCTTCCAATCTCTAATCAGTGATTTTCCCCGGTGGTGGGCACGAACTTCTCTGCACGACGATTCGCCAAAGAAAACTATGATATTGGAGGCTTGCCGAAAATAGGGCACCACAGATCGCTGTGTAAACAATGGCTAGGTACAGACAAATTCTGTGACACGATCCCGAGGATAGTCATCAGCACGGTCATAAAATAACTTTTCCACCTCTGAAAGGCGAAGATGCAAGTTTTCTCGGTTATTAGGGAAAGCCTTGCTATATTCTTGTGGGCAATCCAAGAGAAGCAAAATTTGTGGGCGATCAGAGCGAGGATAATATCCACCAGTTCTATAGGTACAATCCACCTCGACTGAATGACAACAGGCCAATGATAAGCTAATCGGCAGAACGTCAAGCCGACAACACTCCACGTCAGCCCTGCCAGCACAAATATAGATATTTCGATTTATTTGTCCATGGATTAGTCTTTCAGGTGGACTAAACCGAAAAAATTGTAATGTGAACTTCCTCTGCTTTCATAAAATTCATGCTTACTGGATATCATCTTCTCGTGTCACCCTCAGTCGATGCTATTTTAAACCTTCTTTGCTTTGCTTAAGATCCGGTCTCCCTATCAGTACGAACTTCATTAATTGCGAGCATCTCCTCCAAAATTGTATCGGCCACTGAGAAGAAGCATTAGACTCTCAGGGTTTCCTATTACTAAACGCCTACACTATTTCATAGGGCAATCGGTTCATAATAGACTACTTTTCTTCTCTCCATGGGGAATCTCAGAGTAATGAGAGTCTCCGATTTTTCCCCGTGGGTTTCTATCATCATCCCATGGTTTCTTTCAAGAATATCCTTCGCTAATT
>DATHCH010000031.1:0-15951 GCA_035319625.1 Thermodesulfobacteriota bacterium | reverse complement strand
TTTCTTTTTCAGCCGTTGATTATAAGGGAAGCGGTCAGGGTGCCAGACGTTGACCAAGTCTCTATAAGCTTGCTTGATTTCTTCTTCCGATGCTTCTGGGGTGAGCCCTAATATTTGATAGTATTTGTCTGTCTTGCTCGTTTTAACCACCATCCTTTTGCCTTCACACCAATCCATTCAGTACATTTCAGACATGACTGAGTGCCTTGTGCTAGCGGCAATGCGGCATAAGTTTCCAAAACTGAATGAAAAGCCTTGCATTGTTGGGAGGATCTAATAGCAGGTATGCCTATCGCCTTATAGCGAGTTCAGGAGAATTTGATCTTCCTTGGTCCAAACGGGTGACTCTACAGAGGGAGCTTGGTGAAAGAATATTGCTAGATGCAAAACAAACCGGAGAACCCGTAAAACGAGTAAGGGAAAGGGTTTTGCGATCTGGGAATCCAGAATACTCTGCAAAGATTCTTTCGGATGCTTTGGATAAAATGGCCGTCACCCCAAAGATTGAAAAGGAATTGAAGCAATTGAGGAAAGAGGTAAAGAGGTTGAAGGAAGAACTTGAGAGAGTTGGCGGCTAGCTCTTATCGTTGTAATTCGGGGCGGTTCTCGTATTCATAGACAATAACGGACGGATATAGATTACTTTTTCTCCTCCTCTTCGGTTCAAGTCATAAGATCTTAATTACCCACAAATCATGGTCCTCGTTCCCGTTCGCAGGGATAATGACAAGCATTTGCTCGCAGAGCAACATCATTTTCCCACGGATGGCTTCGAAAGGAAAAAGTTGGTTCGGTTTGGATTGTATAATTGCAGGTCCGACCCTGCCCGCTCGAGTAACCCAACAGCACTACCTCGCTCATCCTGACCTCACCGCCAAACTCTCTCCCTAACCCCCTAATTCCATCCTACTCCCGTAAAACAAAGGGGACGTCCATAAAAATATAAGATCCTACCCTTCTTTGAGTCATCCCAACCCAAAATGTCAACTTATAATTTTATGGACGTCCCTCGTGCCTCGTGCCTCCATATGGGGTCAATTCTCCAATATTTGAATACGGCAAGGGGCTTGGGGTCAAATTGAAAGTGAAAAATTCAATTATACTGAACATCGTAAATAAGCTGCCATAGCGAGGCGTCATTGCGGACAGAGTGAAGCAATCCCATAAGATTGCTACGTCGCTGTGCTTCTCGCAATGACTGCCTTTGAAGACCTTCTACTTGATGGGCCACTCCCCTCTTTCCTTCAGGACGTCTCTGTAAACATGGAGGGCCTCGTTCACAGCCGGCATTCCCGCATAGGGGGCTAATTGGAAAAAGACCTCGGCAAGTTTTTTGGGGTCGCAGCCAACATTCAAGGCTGCATTCACATGGAGTTTTAATTCATCCGTTGCCCGGAGCGCCGCCAGCATGGCACAGGCGACCATCTGCCTCTCGGGGAGGGTTAAGACCGTCCTCGAATAGAGCTTGCCGGTGATGAACAGGGAGAAATCGTTAGCAAGGTCCCTGTCAAATTCCTTCCACGTCAGGTACGGCGGATCCATCTTGATCCATTTGCCGAACAGGCGACTGGCCGTCTCTTGAGTCCTTTTTCTCAGATCGTCATCCACAATGCAAGTCCTCCTTCAATCATTTGATCCTCTCGGTACCTAAATTCTCCTGAAGGCATTATCACAAGCTTCGATCGTTCTATCCAGATCCTTCTGCGTATGGGCCAAAGAAACGAACCAGGCTTCGAATTGGGAGGGAGGAAGATAAATCCCCTGCTCCATCATCTCGACAAAGAACTGGGCAAATCGTTTGGTATCGCTCATCTTGGCCGTGCGGTAGTCCTTGACCGGCCCCTCCGTAAAAAAGAGGGTGAACAGCCCTGTGGCTCCGTTAATGCAAACGGGAATCCCGTTTATCTCCGCCCGCTCAGAAATATTTTCTGTCAAATAGGAAGTCTTCTCATCCAACTCCTGATAAACCTTTTTTGACCTTAAAAGCCCCAGAGTCTCGATTCCTGCGGTCATGGCCAGAGGATTCCCAGAAAGTGTCCCGGCTTGATAGACTCCTCCAAGGGGAGACACCTGCTCCATGATCTCTCTCTTCCCACCATAGGCCCCTACCGGAAGGCCGCCCCCGATAATCTTTCCGAGGCAAGTCATATCGGCTTCGATTTTGTAGAGCTCTTGGGCACCTCCAAAGGCCACCCGGAATCCGGTAATCACTTCATCAAAAATGAGAAGGATTCCTTTCTCGTTGCAAATCTTTCTCAACCCCTGTAAAAATCCTCTTTCAGGTAGGACGACTCCCATATTTCCTGCAATGGGTTCCACAATAATACAGGCGATCTGATCTGGATATTGATCGACCAGGGCTTTCACACTCTCCGGGTCATTATAGAGGGCGGTCAGCGTATGTTTTGCCAGATCCTCTGGAATACCCAGGCTATCGGGGATACCGAAGGTGGTCGCACCGGAGCCTGCCTTGACCAGCAGACTATCACCGTGGCCATGGTAGCATCCTTCAAACTTAATAATTTTCACCCTTCCCGTATGACCTCGTGCCAATCGAATCGCGCTCATCACTGCTTCGGTGCCAGAGCTTACCATTCTCACCAATTCCATGGACGGGAAGGCATTCTTCACTTTAATCGCAAGTTCCACTTCAAGAGGAGTGGGGGCACCGTAACTCGTTCCCTTTGAGATCGCTTTTTTAAGCGCTGCCACAACCCTGGGGTGGGCGTGGCCGAGGATCATCGGTCCCCAAGAGCCCACATAATCAATATATTCATTACGGTCCACATCGAAAATCTTCGATCCCTTCGCCCGCTCGATAAACGCAGGTGGAACGCCGACGGCCTTGAAGGCCCTGACCGGGCTATTCACCCCACCCGGGATGATCTCCCACGCCCGATGATAGAGTCCAATCGATTTTTTTCTGCTCATTTCCAATCTCCTCATCATTCCTCGGCAACCACGTCGTTGCTTAAAATACCGACCCCTTCGATCACCACATCGACCTTATCACCAACGGCCATCGGGCCAATTCCGGAGGGCGTGCCTGTGGCAATCACATCCCCCGGCAGAAGCATCATCACCCGTGAGATGAAACTTACTAATTCGCGAGGGTCGAAGATGAGGTTCTTCGTATTGGAGTGCTGACGCCTCTCTCCGTTCAGATAACTTGCAACGTCTAAATGATGAGGATCAATGTCCGTCGCAATCCAGGGACCGATAGGAGCGAAGGTATCAAAGCCCTTTGCCCTCGTCCACTGACCATCCTTAGGCTGCAAATCCCTGGCGGTCACGTCGTTCAGGCACGTGTATCCGAGGATATATTCACCCGCCCTTTCCTCCGAAACGCTTTTCGCCACTTTCCCAATGACCACAGCCAACTCCGCTTCGTAATCTACCCTTGCAGACATCTTCGGGTAGACGATGGCCTCTTCTGGACCAATCACAGACGTGGAAGGTTTGAGAAAGAGAAGGGGTTCTTTGGGGAGAACTATTTTCATCTCTTCCGCATGGTCTCGGTAGTTCAAACCCAAGGCGACGATTTTTGAAGGAAGACAGGGGGCCAGAAGTTTCACCTCCTCCATCTTTTTTGTCTTGGAGGTCAGGTGGAAATGCCCGAATGGATCTCCATCCATTTCACGGACGGCCTCTCCCTCGATCACTCCCCATTTTGTTATTGCCCCTTCCGCGTATCTTACGATCTTCATTTTTACCGTTGCCCCTCAAAAATTAGCTATTGGATGAAATCCGAAATCCAAATATCGAAATCCGAAACAAATCCCAAATTCAAATTTCAAAAATTCCGAACTTTTTGTTTAGGACATTCGTACTTTGGGCATTCGTGTTTGTTTCGAATTTCGTGCTTCGAATTTGGAGTTTTTCCTATTTTTTCAACCCCAATACATCCTGCATGTCGTAAAGCCCGTTGGGCTGGTTGACCACCCAGAGGGCTGCCCGGATGGCTCCACGGGCAAAGTTATCCCGGCTGTGTGCGCGGTGGATAATCTCTAATCGTTCACCAATCCCCCCGAAGAGCACGGTGTGTTCTCCCACAATATCTCCTGCCCTGATCACCTGCATTCCGATCTCTTCTCTTGTTCTCTCGCCCACCATCCCCTTCCTGCCATAGATTCCTACCTTACCAAAATCTCGTCCCACTGCCTTAGCCACCAACTCTCCCAATTTAACCGCCGTACCACTGGGCGAATCTTTTTTGAGACGGTGGTGCGCCTCAAAAATCTCTATGTCATAATCTGGGCCCAAGACCTGAGCGACCTCCTGGACGACCTTGAACATGACATTGACCCCCACACTCATATTGGGCGAGAAGACACACCTGACGCTTTTCACAAGATCCTTGATCCGCTCCAACTGCTCCGGGCCCAAGCCAGTGGTGCCGATCACTATGGCCGAACCTGTTCCTTTAGCAACCTCCAAACTCTCGATGGAGCTTTTAGGATTGGCAAAGTTGATGATTACATCTCCTCCAGCCTTTCCCAGACTCCCCTCCAACGGGATATTCATCTTCCCCAATCCGATGACCTCTCCGATATCTTTCCCGATAGACGGATGATCGGGTCTCTCGACAGCGCGGTAGAGGGAAATGGAAGGGGTTTCGTGAATGATATGAATGATTCGGCTTCCCATTTTCCCCGCCGCACCAACGACAATCGCTTTAATCTCTTTCATTGATACGCCTCCTTCACCCCGCCGAGTCACATTCTATTTAAAGCCAAGTTCAAGATTAAAGGCTCGAACCCATTATGATCCCTATTTCATCTTATCTTCCCATTGAACATACGTTTGCTTGTTTTTATAAGCTTCTATCAATTCTTTATAGCGGTCCTTAGTCTATCCCCTGCATTAGCCGGCTTATATAAATCTAAAGCTTTTGATTCCATCAAAACCGCCTGATTGAAATCGCCAACTTCTGCATACGACGCTGCAAGGGTGTTGTAAATAGTGGCCTTTGTATTAACATTTCTTTTGATATCTCCGGATAACAATACAGCTTTTTTAGCATATTGAACCGCTTTCTTCCCATCCCTATATTTTGAATCCTTACAGGTAGCAAGAAACCATGCAATTGCATTATATGCGCTTGCATCTTTCGGCACTAATTCTACGGCTTTATTGAAATCCTTCAATGATTGATCATAGTTACCAAGCTTGCTGAACAGGTCACTCCGCACTACGAATGCCTCTGCAAAGTTTGGAAGAATTTCAAGTACCTTATTATAATCCTTCATTGCTTGGTCATAGTCATTAAGTTGAGCATAGGCTGCACCACGTTGAAGATATGCTAAGTGAAGCACAACTAGATCTGGGTTCAGTTCTATACTTTTACTACAATCCTTTATTGCCTGATTATAGTTGCGATCCATAAAATTTGCTGTGCATCGAGCAAGGTAACTTGTCGGATTTTTCGGATTCAGCCTGATGACTTCATCAAAATTTTCGATTGCGCCCTTATAATTGACCAGCGCTATTTGAACTTCTCCTCTACTCCTGTAGGCCTCTATGTATTTTGGGTTAATATCAATTGCTTTAGTAAAGCAAATAAAAGCTTCGTGGAGATCCCCTCTTCTTGCATAGGCTAAACCCAAATAGTAGTAAGAATCAAAAGCCTTAGGGTCTATCTCAATTGCTTTCTTAAAACATCGTATTGCTTCGTCAAAATTGCCAAAGTCCAGGTTCTCCCTTCCCTTTAAAAATTGGTCCGATTGGGAATTTCCAGGTATTCCCATGGAAGAAAATAGAAGTAAGAAAATAATTAGAAAGATGGTTAGTAAAACATACTTTTTATTCATTATGACCTCTTCATTTTGAATCAATTATTATTGGCCTTGATACGCCTCCTCCCACATCTCGGCTTCATAGATAATGTGAACATCTCCTTCAAAAAAAACTTTTTTTATTTCCTTGCCTTCGATCTCGAAATGGACTGTCAACACCTCCCCTCCCCTGGTCTTGATCGAAACCGGAGATTTTACCAGTCCCTTGAAGGCAGCAATCAATGCCGACGCCACCACGCCGGTGCCGCAGGCCAGGGTCTCATCCTCTACGCCCCGCTCATACGTGCGGACGGACAATGAAGCCCCCTTCTCTACCCTGACAAAATTCACATTGGTTCCAGCAGGTGCAAAATCGGAATGACGCCGAATCGCCCTGCCGATTTTGACGATATCTAATTTCTCAAGGTCTTTCCTGAAAAGCACAACATGGGGTACGCCTGTATTAATGAACGAAAAACCTTCTTTTTCTTCATCAACAAGAAGCGTCTCGTCGAGCTTGAGACCGAACGGTTTTGTCATTTCAAGCTTCACTCTTTTCCCGTCCACCTGTGCAGAGAGAATTCCGGCTAATGTCTCAAATTTCAGGGAGGGACCTGCAATCCCTTTTAAATAGGCAAAACGCGCTGCACAGCGCCCTCCGTTCCCGCACATTTCCGCCTCGCTTCCGTCCGCATTGTAGAAACGCCATTTGAAATCGGCCTTCCCGGATCGCTCGATCAGGATAAGACCGTCTGCCCCGACAGAAACTCTCCTCCGACAGACCTTTTGGATAAAGTCTTTCAGGCGATCCTCTTTCAGGAAAGGCTCCCGATGGTCGATGAGGATGAAGTCGTTGCCGCTTCCGCTCATCTTCATGAAAGGAACTCTCATTGCGCCTCCGGTTCGAGATCCCCCACCCTTCCCTCCCCCTCAAGGGGGGAGGGTTAGGGAGAAGGCAAAGCCAGACCCTGAAATCGAAGACCCTGATCCTGAAATAAATTCAGGATGACATTACTTGATTCAGGGCATGCTTCAAGGTGACATTCATTTGACATTTGAACTTTGTAATTTGGAATTGCTCTTGAGGAACTCCGGGATCTCTTCTCCCCGGATCAAATCGTCATAGCCCTCTCGACGGCGTATGACAAACATCTGGTCGTCCCGAACTAGGATCTCAGCGATCCCGGGCCTTGCATTATAGTTGCTGGACATGGAAAACCCATAGGCTCCCGCGCTCATCACGGCAATCAGCTCACCGGCACGGAGATCCGGGATCTTTCGTCCCTTTGCAAAAAAGTCGCTCGACTCGCAGATAGGACCTACCACATCGGCTACGATTTCCTCCCGGGCCTCCTCTTTTACGGGGAGGATTTGATGGTAGGACCCGTAAAAACTGGGCCGGACGAGATCGTTCATGCCTGCATCTACGATCACGAACCTCTTGTCTTCGTTCTCTTTCGTATAGAGAACCTTCGACACCAAAACCCCTGCGTTCCCGACGATAACGCGGCCTGGCTCCAAAATGAGCGTACAGCCGAATCCACGAATCTCTTCAAGGATGGTGGAAGCGTACTCCACCGGGTCAGGCGGTTCTTCATCCTCATAGGTGATCCCTAGGCCACCTCCCAAATCCAAGTATTGAACCTCTATCCCCTTCTTTCTCAAATTCTCAACCAATTGTTTAAGTCTCCTCAACGCCTCGATGATGGGCTCTACCTCGATCAATTGGGACCCGATATGACAATCAATGCCGACAACCTTTAGATTCGGCAACCGCGAAGCAAGACGGTAGGCCATTGGCGCACGAAGGATGTCAATCCCAAATTTACTCTGTTTCAAGCCGGTTGAAATATAAGGGTGTGTCCTTGGATCGATATCCGGGTTGACACGAATGGCGACCGACGCCTTTTTCCCAATTCGGCCTGCTACTTCATTGATCACCTGGAGCTCTTGAGGAGACTCCACATTGAACATGAGGATGCCCGTTTCCAAGGCATATTCAATTTCATCTTCCCTCTTCCCTACTCCAGAATAGACAATTTTTTGCGGGTCTGCTCCACCTTTGAGGGCCCTATAGAGTTCGCCCCCGGAGACCACATCCACTCCTCCGCCCAAGTTGACGAAGAGACGGAGAAGAGCCAGATTGGAATTGGCCTTGGCCGAATAACAAATGAGATGAAGAATCCCTCTGAAGGCCTCATCGAAAACGGTGAAATGTCTGACCAAGGTCTGGTAGCTGTAGAGATAGAAAGGGGTGCCCACTTTCTCAGCGATTTGCTGAATGGGAATCCCCTCACAATAAAGCTGATGATCCTTGTACTCAAAAAAGTGCATCGAGCCTCCTGAACAGTTCGGAGTGACTTAGTTCGCCTGCCCGCCGAACAAGTTCTTTGGCAGGCGGGGAGTTCAGAGATTTTACACTCTCATGTTTTGGAGTTTTTTAATTTTAACTCAAGACTCCGAACTTCAGTACAGATACTTCACCCCCACTTCTTCGGAGCGGGCGCTCTCATTTCTTCGTGGAGAGTTATCCACGGCTGTGACCGCATATTCGTATTCTTGCCGCAAAACAACGCCGGTATCGAGATAAGCGTCGTTCGGCACGGGAGTCTCATTCAACCTTTGAAATTCTTTCTCCCCGAGTTTCCTGCGATAGACGTTATACCCGAGAATGTCGGCCTCCGGATTCCTCCTCCAATTTAACTCTATCCCCTCCTTGAGAGGAAATGCTACCAGCCCGACAGGGGCACTCGGTGGAGCAAGCTTGATCGGGGTTACGGCTAAACCAGGAGATCCCTTTCCCTCTACGTCGGTCTTGACCACTCTCCTCACCGCCCTCACAGAATAGATATATTTAATATCGTTATTCACGTTCAGGTCGGTATACCGGGTTACGGTTAGCGGCTCCCTGTTCAATGGGTTAAGGGGAAACCCCTCTTCTCCTTCTAACCTCCTGTAAACGTTATAGGCCGTGGCCCCCTCGACGGGTTCCCAAAAGAGATCCACTTTCTTATCTCCGCGCTCCGCCCTCACGATGGTTGGTGAAGCAGGAGGATGATCCCAGTAAACAGTGACCGGGTTCGAGGGAGAGCTCGGGTACCCTCCTTGATTCACCGAAACAACCTCATAGACATAGACCCTTCTTGGCTCTTGATTCTCGAAAAAAATCGACATTTTCTTACCCGGAACGAAATTTTCCGGGGTCACCTTCATCTCGTAGACAACCTTCGGCTTTCCTCCGCACCCTTTACATTCCTCGCCTACGAGAATTCCTTCGGATCTCAAAATTTGAAAGCTTACCAAATCTGTAAGCGGGGTTTTATCTGTATTTTCCTTCGGGGTTCTCCATTCCAAAGGGAGACGACCTTCCCTGGAGACGGCTTGGAGGTCCACAATTCTCATGGGAACGATCGATTCCCACGGCACAGGAGGACCCTTCTTGGCACAACCGACCGCCGCCACCAGCATAGCCAATAATAGAATTTTAATTCCGTTTGCTCTCACCTTTTAGCCTCATCTAAAATTACAAATTTCAAATCCCAAACACATTCAAAATTCAAATCTCCAATGAGCACCCCTCACCCTGCCCCTCCCTGAGGGGAGAGGGAAGGCTGACGAGATTTGCTATTTGCGAACTCCAAACTCCGAACTCTCAACTCCGAACTTCCTTTCGTGGTCCGAAGATTGCTGTCCCCACCCGAACAAAGGTGGCCCCTTCCTCTATCGCGACCTCGAAGTCATTCGACATTCCCATGGAGAGCCCTTTCATCGGAATCCGCTCCTTGATCATTCTCTCCTCTAATTCTCGGAGGGCAATATAATAAGGACGGCTCCTTTCTGGTGAATCAAAATAGGGAGGCATGGTCATCAGTCCCTCTAAGGAGAGATGGTGAAGGGTTTGAATCCTCCCGGCGAGGTTGAACACCATCTCCTCATCCGTCCCGAATTTCGTCGCTTCTTTGGAAAGATTTACTTCGATCATCACCTTGACCACACGATCCGCTTGTTCTGCCCTCCGGTTCAGCTCCTCAGCCAGGGCATGGCTGTCTAAAGAGTGTATCATATCGAAGAGGCGAATAGCATATTTCGCCTTATTCGATTGAAGGTGGCCGATGAAGTGCCAGGAAACGGGCCTTCTAATCTCTTCAATCTTTTTTTGCGCCTCCTGGATATAATTCTCGCCCAGGATAGAAACGCCCGCTTCAATGGCCTCCTTGATTCGACCAACCTCAACGGTCTTGGAGACGGCAACTAATTTGACCTCGTCCGCGTCTCGCCCGGCTTTTCGAGCGGCCCTTTCTATTCTCTCCATCACCCTTAAAAGATTTTCCTTAATGGAGGACATACCATTCAAATCGTAAAATTGAGTTGGTTATTATATTAATCGTCTGTCATTGCGAGCGAAGCCCTGCACTGCATGGTGTTCAGGGCGAAGCAGGAGCAATCTCGCGGGATTGCTTCGCTTCGCCGCATCAAGTGCGGGGTCATTGCAACGACAACTTCCTCCTGCTATCGATTGTGCTCATTCCGCAACCCGCATTCCGAATTCCGAAATCGTAATCGCTCCCAGGCGAAGGAGCATCTGAATCAACTCACAGAGGGGAAGGCCGACGACATTGGTATAGGACCCGCGGATCGATTCGATCATAAAAGAACCGATCTCTTGAATGGCGTATCCTCCCGCTTTGTCAAAGGGTTCCCCTGTCTTTATATACCATTCGATCTCGGCAGCCGTTAGACGCTTCATTCTCACCGCCGTTTGGACTGCCTCTTTATCGCTCTTCCCATTTTCCAAATGACATACAAAAAAACCGGTGAATACCCAATGTTCTTGACCGCTTAAGCGCTGCAGCATTTCTCTTGCTTCTTCGTCGTTCTGCGGTTTGCCTAAAATGGAGCCGCCAATGCAAACAACGGTATCCGCAGCAACAACCCAGTGGCCTGGATATTTACGGGCTACATCTCTTGCTTTGGCTTCAGCCAATCGAGTGACATGGTCTTGAGGTGATTCCGTTCGAACGAAATCCTCTATCACCCTGCTTGGGGCCACCTCGAAATCAAGGCCCACTTGTTTTAACAATTCATATCGACGAGGAGACTTAGAGGCCAGGATGAGCCGGCGATCCATTTTTTAAAAACTAAATGAATCCAATAAGCTTGTCAAGTTTAAAGCAGAAGCCCCCCTCAGTCATGATGCGCCCTCACCCTTTCCCTCTCCCTGTGGGGAGAGGGCGGGGTGAGGGGGAACATCAACAGGAATGGGATCGTTATTGGGAAGGGCGGTGAATTGGGCGATCAAAAGCTATTTTAGTAATTTACCTTGTCTATCCCTTTCAGCCCCAGAATTCTCCTTGCCTCGTCAGGGGTCGCCGCCTCAATGCCAAATTCTTTGGCAATCCGAATCATTTTCGTCACCTGTTCGGCATTGCTTTTTGCCATCACACCTTTCTCTAAATAGAGGTTGTCTTCGAGTCCGACCCGGCAGTTTCCGCCGATGAGCAATGATTGAGTGCATATCGGGAACTGGGCGCGACCCGCAACGCAAACCGAGAATACGAAATCGCCGATCTCCCTGCGGGCATGGTCAACAAGGAATAGAAGACTTTCCGGGCTGGGGCTGATTCCTCCCAGAACTCCCATGACGAATTGGAGGTAAATAGGCTTTTTAACGTAGCCAGCCTCAATCATGAAGGCAACGTTGTTCACCATGCCCGCATCGTAAGCTTCAAGCTCCGGCTTTGTCCCAGCCTCGTTAAATATCGCGCAGTATTCCCTCATTGACTTGAACGTATTCGAAAAGATGGAATCTTCACTATTTGCCAGGCGCTCTTTTTCCCATTCAAATTTCCACTCTTTGTAACGCGAAAGCAATGGGAATAGGGCAAAATTGATGGAGCCGGCATTCAATGAAGCGAGCTCTGGTCTAAATAGCTTCACCGTAACGACACGCTGCTCTATGTTTCCTCCGCCACCTGTGCTTATGCAGATGACCACGTTGCAGCGGCTCTTGATGCTCATGATAATCTCTTTGAAAAGGTTAGGATCGGCGGAAGGCATACCTGTTTTGGGATCGCGGGCATGAATGTGGCAAACGGTCGCCCCGGCTTCGTATGCCCGGACCGCTTCATCGGCAATCTCTTTAGGCGTTATGGGAAGATAAGGCGACATGGTCGGAGTGTGAATGCTTCCCGTAATGGCCGCGGTAATAATGGCCTTACCCTTCATCTTGTTTAGCTCCTTTCATTCTACTCTTGGCACCTGTCATAAGAGTCTTCTATGCTTCTATCAATCACTTCCACCCCGTATCAAATACGGGGCGGGAATGAAGAAACAAACCATTTATTCTTTGGGGTTTAGAAAGTCAGGGTTAAGAAACTCGGGATTTGGATAGGTATAAAATCCCTTCCCAGTCTTTATCCCCAATTCCCCTTTCTTTATCTTTTCCATTAGCGCCTCGGGCGGCTTATCCTTGGGATCCTTTGATTCGTTGTAATAGACCGTTTCGATGTTATAGACGGTATCGAGACCAACGGAATCCATCCGGCCGAAGGGGCCTGTCTTCATTCCTGTGAAGATGCGCCAAGCCCGATCAATGTCACGGAAATCGACAAAATCATTGGCCCACATATAGAGACATTGTTTTTTGATCGCCCGCCAGACGCTGTTGAAACAGAAACCAAGGATTTCCTTTTTTACCCTCAGTGGAATACACCCCAGTGAACGAATCCATTCTTCACCTGCTTCCATCACTTCAGGCAGGGTCTTCGTTCCCGCCATGAGATCCGCCATGTTCATCCCTTGCAGGATTCCATAAAAGTGAGTATTGATACATCGCTCCGGTCTGCCGCTGCTCTGTTCCATTCTTGATATGGGGAGCGAAGAACTATTCGAGGCCAAGATTGCGTTAGCGGGTGCCGTCTCCCCCAATTGTTTGAAGACGTTGCGCTTCACCTCCAAGTCTTCCGTGACCGCTTCTATAACCAGATCCACGTCTTGAAGCGCATCGGTGAGATGAGTCGTAAATTTTATGGCGGCCTTACATTTTTTCCACTGATCCCAAGGAATAAAGGGATTGATTCCTTTTGCCTTGAAGTCTGCATAAAGTTTCTCATAGGTTTCATCGAAGGCATCGTCTCTGGTGTCATAGACGCTAACTTTATAGCCAGCGTATGCTGATAGCATGGCTATCTGCGTGCCCAAGAGACCAGTACCGATCACGGTCACTGTTTTGATCTTCTGGGTCATCGATCTCTCCTTTCAGGCTTATCTGGAAGAACGGGACGGACGGATTATAACAAGCTTATGCCGAAAGGGGAAGGAAAAGATCCTTGGGACAGCTTGAGGTTGACTCTGAAGTTCAAATCTGATACTAAAATAAAAAGGACACGGGATGAGACAGAAGATCAAGACAAAAAAAGAGCTTCTCAGAATCATCACAGACCTCAAGACAAAGGGAAAACGCATTGTCTTCACCAATGGCTGTTTTGATCTTCTCCACATTGGTCATGTCCGCTATCTTGAAAAAGCCAAAGCCCTCGGAGACGTCCTGGTCGTAGGGATCAACAGCGACTCCTCCGTCCAAAAGCTGAAAGGCCGTAGAAGACCAATCCTACTTGAACAAGAGAGGGCGGAAATTCTTTCAGGCCTTGGATGCGTGGACTACGTCGCTCTTTTTGATGAAATAGACCCGTTGAAACTCATCACTTCTCTCAAGCCAGATGTATTGGTCAAGGGAGGGGATTGGACAAAAGAACAAACCGTGGGAAAGGAAGTGGTCGAAAGGTCAGGGGGAGAAGTGGTCATCCTTCCTTTTGTCAAAGGGGCTTCTACCTCAACCCTTATCGAAACCATCTTGAAAAAATATGAAGAAAGCACCTGAAAGAGACCTCCTATCGCTTCCGGAAGCCCTCCCCTTGCTTCCTATCAGAGACATCGTCGTTTTTCCCTACATGGTCCTTCCTCTTTTTGTCAATCGGGAAAAATCGATCAAATCTTTAGAAGAAGCCCTTTCAAGAGACCGCCTGATCTTCCTGGTCGCTCAGAAAAAACCCTCCGAAGAAGACCCTTCTCCCAAGGATCTCTACCGGGTGGGCACGGTGGCCGTCGTCATGAAGATGCTCAAGCTGCCTGACGGAAAGGTCAAGATCCTTGTCCAGGGCCTCTCCAAGGCCTCCATCAAAGAGACCCTTCAGACGGCACCCTATCCTCTTGTGAAAGTTGAAAATATTAAAGATCCTTTCATCACGCAGATCACTCTCGAGACAGAAGCTCTGATGAGAAATGTCAGAGAACAATTGGAGAGGATTGTTTCCTACGGCAAATTCCTCTCCCCGGATATGATGTTCGTCCTCGAGAGCGTCGACGACCCAGGAAGGTTGGCCGACTTGGTCGCCTCCAACTTGGACCTCACCGTTGAAAAAGCCCAGGAGATTTTGGAAATCCTCGACCCCTTGGAAAGGCTTAAGACGCTGAACGAGCTCCTCGGAAAAGAGGTCCAGGTTCTCACCATGCAGGCCAAGATTCAGTCCCAGGCCAAAGATGAGATCACCAAAACGCAAAGGGAATACTTTCTTCGAGAGCAGATGAGGGCCATTCGAAGCGAACTGGGAGAGGTGGATGAGCGCACGGACGAAATCAAGACCCTCCAGCAGAAGATCAAGAAAGCCAAAATGCCCAGAGAGGTTGAAAAGGAGGCCCGGCGCGAGCTGGAGCGCTTGGAACAGATGCACCCCGATGCGGCAGAGGCCTCCATGGTTCGCACTTACCTTGACTGGCTCATTGATATGCCCTGGTCCAAAGCGACCGCGGATAACCTCGACCTTCAGAAGGCCAAAAAAGTCCTGGAGGAAGACCACTACGACTTGGAAAAGGTAAAGGAGCGAATTCTGGAGTACCTGAGTGTCCATAAATTGAAAAAAAAGATGAAGGGGCCTATCCTCTGCTTTATCGGACCTCCCGGGGTCGGAAAAACCTCCTTAGGTAGGTCGATCGCCAGAGCTCTGGGAAGAAAATTCGTCAGAATTTCGCTGGGCGGAATAAGAGATGAGGCTGAGATTCGCGGCCACCGACGGACCTATGTCGGCGCCCTGCCGGGCCGGATCATCCAGTCGATTAAACAGGCCGGAAGTAATAATCCGGTCTTCATGATGGATGAGGTGGATAAAATCGGAATCGACTTCCGTGGAGACCCCGCCTCAGCCCTCTTAGAGGTTCTCGATCCGGAACAGAACAACGCCTTTAGCGACCACTACCTCAATGTCCCCTTCGACCTTTCTCACGTGATGTTCATCACCACAGGGAATCTGACCGACCCCATCCCCTCTGCCCTCAAAGATCGGATGGAAGTGATCAACCTTCCTGGGTACACCGACTTGGAGAAACTGAAGATCGCGCAAACCTTTCTCCTACCCCGGCAGATGGAAGAAAACGGGATCAGTCCGAAGATGCTTGAGATTTCTGACAAGGCCATCCTTCAGATCATCTCGCAGTATACCCAGGAGGCCGGCCTTCGCAACCTCGAGAGGGAATTGGCTTCTATTTGTAGAAAAGTGGCCAGAAAAGTAGCGGAAGGAGAGAAGGAGAAGACCAAAATAAATACAAAGAACCTCCACCAACTCTTGGGGCCTCCCTCTTACCTGCCAGATGAGGAACAGAAACGTAACGAAGTCGGTGTGGTCACAGGCCTGGCGTGGACAGAGGCGGGCGGAGAAATTCTCCATGTGGAAGCTTCCACGACTCCGGGCAAAGGCTCGCTCATCCTTACCGGTCATCTCGGAGACGTGATGAAGGAGTCGGCACAGGCCGCGCTCACCTATGCCCGATCCAAAGGAAAGTCTTATCGGATCAATCCTAATATCCTTAATAATAAAGAGATCCATATCCATGTCCCCGCGGGTGCCATCCCCAAGGATGGACCTTCTGCCGGCATTACCATGGCGGTCGCCATCTTCTCCGCCCTTACCGGCATCCCTGTCAAAAAGGATGTAGCGATGACCGGGGAGATCACGCTGAGGGGGAGAGTCCTGCCGGTCGGAGGTTTGAAGGAAAAAGCTCTTGCCGCCCTCCGAAACAAAATCAAGGATGTCATCATTCCCTATCTGAACAAGAAGGACCTCATCGATCTTCCCCTCTACGTCCGAAAGAAAATCAACTTTATCCCAGTGAAGCATATGGATGA
>DATHCH010000030.1:0-12120 GCA_035319625.1 Thermodesulfobacteriota bacterium | reverse complement strand
GAGACTCTATTCAGTCCTTGCCCCTGTTTCGGGCAAGGACTTTTTTATTGCCGGGAAGATAGAGATGAAAAAGGACAAATAACAACAAACCTCGGCGCAAGCTTGCGAGTCTCAAAACACACTACCCCATGGCCTAAAGATTCAGCCAATCTCTTTGACTCCATCCTAAAATGAGGTATAATGATTCCAAAAAGAAAGGAGGAGAAGATATGAAAAAAATATGCTTTATCGCCATGTTGGTTTTAATCTCTACTTCTGTTCTTGCGGCCGAGCCCGAATCACCGAGAGCCAAGGTGGAGAACTTCCTTGCCTTGTTGCAGCAAGGGAGCATAGGCACAGCCTACGATCAACTATTCAAGGGGTCGAGCATCGCGGCGGACAGACCCCAAGTTGTGACACTGCTCATGCAGCAGACACAGTCGGGTTTGGCGTCGTACGGAAAGGTGCTCGGCTATGAAATAGTGTATGAGGAACAATTGGCCAGTTCGGTAGTACGATTGGTCTATTTCTTGAAATCCGAAAAGGCTCCGACGACCTGGGAGTTCTATTTTTATAGACCAAGGTCCACCTGGTTTGTTGTGAATGTAACGTTTAACGATCAGTTCCAGTTTTTGGACAAAAAAGGTAGATAGCAGGGATTTTAAGTCTTAGCAAGATAAGGGACACAGAGGGTGTCCCAAATTATTTTCGAACCAAATGTATTTCTGTGACATTTGGATGGATTTGCTTTAATGGGCCTCCCCGGTCTCTGATCGGAGATGCATCGCCTTCATTGGATGTGTTTTCGGATTTAGACGAACGGCTCCGCGGGTTGGCTTGCGCGCAATTCCCACTCGCAACATTTGCAGGCGGCAACCTACTATTGGGGGACAGTTTCGCACTTCCCTTTTCTCTCTGACCGGAGGGTAATTTGCTCAAGGCCAATAACCCTCTTCTCCTTGACTTTCGGCAAAAGCTGATTATATTCTTAGCCGAAGTCTCCCATCGTGTCTATTCTGTTAAAATAGGTAGGCAAAAAGAGCAGATTTCCCCCAAATCAAATTTCTGAAAAAGGAGGAGCGCGCCATGAAGAAAGGAGTAATGGGTACGATAAAAAGAGTTTTCGGGACTTTGGTTTTCGCCGCATGTCTCACACTTATCACGGGAATTTTTTCTGTCACGATTTCCTCTGCGAAAACGGCCAAGGAGATCAATTCAGAGGCCGATGCGGCTCTGGAACTTTTTCTTCAGCAGGTAAAAGGCGGCAAGGAGTTCCTCAACGCAGCCAAAGGTGTGCTTGTTATACCGAACATTGTAAAGGCAGGGGTGGGAGTAGGAGGTGAGTATGGCGAGGGTGCTATGAGGATTGGAGGAAAGACGGTGGAATATTATAGTATCGCAGCCGGCTCTGTTGGTTTTCAGATCGGAGCCCAGAAAGCAAACTTGATCCTTGTATTTAAGCAGGATGGGGCTCTTAATAATTTTCGGAGAAGTTCCGGCTGGAAGGCGGGTGTGGATGGGTCAGTCGCCTTTATCGACGTCGGGGCAGAGAAATCCCTCGACACGATCAACATTAGGGACCCTATTGTCGCTTTCATGTACGGCCAGAGGGGTCTGATGGCAAGCGCAACCATTGAAGGCGCGAAGTTTACCAAATTGGTGAGATAGAATTCTGGAAAGCACATGCTTTAATCGATCCATACCGCTGCCGGCTTCTTCGGCCTTTTGGGTCCTTCTTCAAGGACAAGGAAACCAAAGAGAGTGATCCTAACACTGGCAAGACCGAGAGGCACGCGCCGCGCAGGGAAATGGAGAGACTCTACCCGTCCACTTATACGGGGAGATGGAAAATGTATAATCGGTTCGCGTGGGATCAAGAGAGTTGCCACTCTTATAGAGGTATATATCATCCAGACTGAGGCAAATCCCACCAACCCCAAAAGGCTTGCTTCCAACCGTCCGACATCGTAACGAAACCAAAAGCTGTACTGAACCCCATCCTTCAATACCTCGTCTTTTTTGCCAACAATCATTTTTCTCAACTGGCTTCTGATCCTTAATTGTTTGATCCGAGATAGCAGAAAGAAGGCTTCGTTCTTTGACAAAAGCCCGTCAAGACTGTCTAACTTTTCCTGGGTGGACAATCGTTTCCAATGATCGGGAAGGGTGACTTCGACTTCACTCTTGTCGAAAAACCATTCGTGACAAAGGATGGGGATCGCTCCAGCAAGAATAGATAATACTAATGCGAATCTAAAAAACTCTTTTCGCATATTCATTCTTCAAAGCTCCTGCCACTGCCCGGTCACCCTCGAAATGTCTTTCGTCGATCGTTTCTACCTATGGATTCTTCTTTCCGCCTTTCAAACCTTCATCCCAGGCAGGTTCAACGAGGCCGTATTGCCGCCGTCAACAGGAAGAACCTGGCCCGTAATATAGCTGGACTCATCGCTGGCCAGGAAGAGAATTGCATAAGCCACCTCCTCCGGCAAGCCATAGCGCCGCAGCTCGCAGCGGCTGCCCAATTTGTCCTCCTTTCCCGCCTTACGGGCATAGTCAAAGATGGGTTTGGTCATGCCCGTCTCGATCAGACCGGGGCAGACCGTGTTCACCCGGACATTGAAGCCCCCGAGGTCACAAGCTGAGGTCTGCGTGAAGTTAATAATGGCTGCTTTGGCTGCGCTGTATGCATTGCCTCCGGCCCCCGACCGGATTCCAGCCACTGAAGCCGTATTTACGATCGCCCCTGATTTGCGTTCCTGCATATGTTTAGCCACATGTTTCGTGGCGAAAACTGCACCCAAGACATTGACCGCATAGACTTTGCACCAGTCCTCTCCGGATTGTTCTTCCAAATTGACGATCTGTCCCGCTATTCCTGCGTTGTTGCAAAGAATATCGATCTGGGAATAGGTCCGGAGAGCTGAATCAATCAGTCCCTTGACTTCCTCTTCGATTGCCACATTCGTTCCTTTCGTGATCGCCTCCCCACCTGCTTTCCCAACAAGATCCAAAGTTTCCTTTAGTCCTTTTTCATCCACGTCTGCCAGAACGACTTTGGCTCCTTCTCTTGCAAAAAGGACTGCTGTGGCCCTCCCAATCCCGCTGGCAGCCCCTGTAATAACGGCAACTTTTCCTTCTAAACGACCCTTTTTATCGGTTCCCATGATTTTCATCTCCACAATGAGTTTGTTATAGGCTACTTAGGATCTGGAACTTATCATAGCCTACTCATAAATCTCTTGAAGAAGCTCCAGGATCTTCTGCTGGCTCGGAGTGGTGGGATCCGTGGCCATATTCACCGCGTCCCTTGAGGTATAGAAGGCAATTTTCTTCAAGTCTTCTTTCGGGACACCCTGGGCCTTCAAACTGACGGCAATATCAAGCTTTCGATACAACTCCAGCAGGCTTGCCTCCAGATCATTGGAGCGATTCAGCAGTTGCGCCATGTCGGTAAACTGCTCTTTGCAAGTCTCTTTATTCGCCCTCACAAAACAGAGAAGTCCGTACATGGCTGCGCGGCCGTGAGGCATATGGTAGTGGGCGCCGAGCACGTGGGTAATGGCATGCCCAACTCCCAACCCCTTTAGGAAGGCCAGGCCGCCGCAGACTGCCGACATGCACATATCCGTCCGTGCGGCAAGATCATTCCCGTCCTGATAGGCCCGGGGGAGACTTCGTCCGATCAACTTTATTCCGTAAACCGCGTAGGACTCAAAATAAGGGTGATAGGGGGTTGCCAATGAGACGTATCCTTCAATGCAGTGAGCCAGCGCATCGATTCCCGACTCGACGGTGAGGCCGGCTGGCATCGTCTTACAGTAGACGGGATCAATGACCGCCAGTTTGGGAATCAAGTGATTATTCATTAATACGACTTTTAGGTCTCTCTCCTTATCCGTCATCACGGCGCAAGGATTCACCTCGCTTCCTGTCCCGGAAGTCGTAGGAATGCAGATGATCGGCGGGAGAACAGGTTTAATCTTGCCCCCTCCTCCCACGATCCCTTCGAACTCTCTCATCTCACCGGGGTGGGATACCCTGAGGCCCACTGTTTTTGCGGTATCCATCGAACTCCCACCCCCGAGGCCCACGATGCCATCACACCCATTCTCCGAGTACATCTTCCCGGCCCGCTCGATGAGTTCAATGGAAGGATCAGGCTCCACCTCCGAAAAAATAACCGTGGATATGCCACTCGACTCTAAAATCTTGCGAACTTCATCAGCCCTTCCCAATGAGAACATGACAGGATCGGTGGTCAGGAATACTTTTTTGACCCTCAGCTGACGGACTCGCTGGCCCATGTTTTCCGCAACCCCCGCGCCGAACATCATATCGGGCAGAGGGGGTATGCGGACTTCCCAAGCCTTTTGCTTTTCCTGATACGAATCCAGTCCCCTCCAGATATTTCTTATCTCTGCATCATCCACATCAAAAACTTGATCCGTCGGAGTAATGGTCTCCTCCCGGACAAAGACAACGGCTTTTGCATCCATTTTGCCGAATTCGGCCTTTTCATTGAAAGCGATCTGATCTCGCAGGGTCTGCTTGCCAATCTCCATAATATCCGCGGGAGTTAACTGGAACCCATACCTCGCATTCGTGAGATCTGCGAAAAATTGATAAACGGATTCACGGCCGCCAGGGACAGAATTTAAACAGTAGCCAAACGCATCGCAGGTGGCTGCCTGAATCTGAGATCTAAGCGAATTCTCAGCCTGCTTGTCTTTGTTTTTGGGAATCCTGTAAGTCAGTCCTGCCGTGTGATCCGCTCCCATGGGACTCGTGAAATAGGTGACACCGGTCCCCTTGACCGATCTGGGATCATGGCCGGGTATGGCTTGCCCTTTATAAGCCGGTATACGGCTAACGTTTAGATACTTTGCGGTAGCTACCACACCGTTACCTAAGGCCACGCCAAGCGGTGTTTCCTTTTCAATTTCCTCTAAAAGTCTTGCAGCGGATTCCCAATCTCCAAATGACATTTTTCCAGCATCCGCAGCGACACCAAGACTGCTTCCTGTTTCTATGGCATCGACCCCAAGATCGTCACACATGAGTTTGAGCCTTGCAATGGCATCATTATCGATAATGCCCAGATTGGTTCCAAGCAATGCTATCGTTTCATATTCGTAGGCAGAACAGAGCCGTTTCCCATCTTTGTCGGGGTAGATGATGGAACACTTTACAACGCAGCCGGGCATGCAGCCGTGCATCTTACCGCCGCGCTCAAAGAGAATCTCCTGTATTCTATTGCCGCTCACGGCGATAAAGTTGTTAGGTGTGCCCGAACGGTAGTTATTCGATACCAGGGTTCCTTGGTTGGCGGAATTGTTGATAGCAAACGGGGTGCCGAAGCGGGAATACAAGCTGCAGCTAACATCATGTTTGAGGGTATGGATCCATGATTTTACGACCTTTTGAAATTCCTCCGGATGGGCCATATCAACCCGTCCAACCTGGGAAGGATCAATGATAATCGCCTTGAGTCCTTTCGATCCCATCACTGCACCGAGTCCACCCCTCGCGGCGTTCCGGGACGGATCGCCAAAGATATCCGTAAAGGAGACCGACGCTCCTTTGTATTTCCGCTCCCCGGCAATTCCGGTGGAGATCACCGCTATCTTCTCGCCATATTGTTTCCGGAGCTTGCCCGCTAATTCATAATTTTTCATGTGCTGGTATTCACCCGCAGGAATCAATGTTGCCCCACCCTTCGAAATAAACAGGCAGTATAATCGATCATCCTGGCGCTTGCCCTGAACAATGATAGCGCGAATTCCAAGTCGGTCGAGGATTTGTGCGGCCGGGCCCCCCGAGTTTGCCTCTTTTATGCCCAGCGTGAGGGGGCTCTTTGCGCCAACGGATATGCGCCCAAGTTGTGGCGCACCGGTGCCCGCCAGAGGGCCTACAGCAACGATAAAGCGATTGTCAGGGCCGAGTGGTTCCGTAGCCGGAGGAACCTCTTTGTTCATAATCTTGGCAATTAATGCGCTGCCCCCAATAGTCTTCCATTCCTCCTCTATATTTTCGAACGTGATCTTTTCATTTTGCATGTCCACCCTTAGAATCTTCACATCCAATTCTCCTCCCCGCTAAGTTGAACCGATCTTTACAGAATTGAGTGTAACACAGAAGAAAGGGGGCCTCCACACTTATGAAAAGATGCTAAATTAACGGCTGTAACATACGAACCATGGGTAGCGGGTAAATTCCTTGTATCCCATTCTTCTATAGACGGGCTCACCATATAGGCTCGCTTGCAAAACAACACAGCGAGCACCAAGCCTGAAGGCAGCGTTTCCAACCATACGCGTGCAGTGCTCGGCTAAACCCATTCCGCGTACAGCTTCAACCGTGCCTACATAATAGATGCCTGCGATGCCATGACTCATCAGAGCCAAAGCACAGGAAGCGGGTTTGTTATCTCGATATGCCACAACAGCATAAAGATGGGGGACGAGAAAAGCGCTCGGGTCACTAAACATGCTTCTACCTACCTCCTGAGGCAATCCGAGCGTGGTGTAGCCGAGCGCTACCACCTCAGCGAAGTCACTTACCATCGCCTCACTCGTCACGTGCTTCAATGTAACGCCATCTGCTAAAGGTTTGTCTTCAAGCAAACCCTCGATGAACATACCAGGCAAGTTCGATATCTGGTAGAGGTTAAGCTCTTTACATTGATCGAGTAAATCTTTGTCAATGTGGGTTCGGACAATGATGGTGAAAGATCGCTTCCGTTTTCCGAAAAACTCCTTCGCCTGGGAAATAAGCTTCTCAGGGGATGATTTCGGTCGTCTGCCAACCCTCATGGCGAAGTTTACTGCCGGAAAGGTGTTCGCCCCACAAACAAAAAGAATATCTCCCCGCTCAGCCATATCCGTATTTGGATTCCACCTGGAAATCTCGCGGTGGGATTCAGCCAAGTTTAGATCAGCTAACTGAAATAATTCATCTTGGGTCATCTCGTTTTTCCTCGGTGGGGATGAACCTCATTATGCTTCAATAACGGAAGGAAGCCAGTAACTTTCTCCTAATTTGAGCAACTTATTACACATGCAGAGCGTTCTCTCAAGAAGGCTTTATGCGGCAGAAAATATTAACCACTAACTGGTAAGGACGCGAAGAGGAAACCTCTTTCCATCTATTTCAACGGTTGTTTTTGAATAGGTCAGTTTTCTGATGATCTTTCCGTCTTGAAAGTGAAGGACATCGACGCCCCTTCGTTGTTCACGCTTCCCTTCACAGCCTTTTTCGGACGAGGGCCATTCAAGCCGCCACCGGTAAAGGACTTTTTGTTCCTTATCATCAATAAAAGTTTCTTCTTCTGTAAATCGAAACCCTCCGTGATTCGCAAACCACGGTGCCCATGCCTTCCTGAGAGCTTCCTTGCCCTCGGCTTTTCCACCTGTCCAGTTGTCGAATACGATTTCGTCGTGAAAGAGTTTCATGACCCCTTCCAGATCATGGTTCTCCCACGCAAGGTGCCATTGCTTCAGAGCATCCTTCATCTGTTTTCTTGAAAATGGCATAAGTTACTCCTCGTCTGAATTTAGACCGCGCATCATGACCAATCTTATTGGCTCCCCTCCTCCGACCCTGTCCTGCTCCGGGCAGGAAGTCGTCTGAACCTGGATAAGAGGCTTCTTTCGAATTCCTTGTAGCCTATCGTTTTCTGTTTTAGAGGGGAATTTACATCTTTTGCAGAAGCCTGTCAAGACAGACAGGCAGTCCGTAGTCAAAATCGCAGCCTCTAAGCCTTTAGCCTGCGGCGCCCCCTTTGGGGAATCTAACGATTTCTCCAAATTGGTGAGGCCCTGATTCTCGACTCTTATTCCTTGAAAATGTTCTTTAAATACCCTTTCAGCTCACCCCAGGATTTTCTGTCAGCGTCGGCATTGTAAGCAATCGGCAGATTAAACTTCTTCCCTAACTCAGTGGCCTCGGGATTGGTGAAACTGTGGAGCGCCCCGGGATAAGAGATAAACCGAAAATCCGCGCCGGCGGATTTCATCTCTTGCTTGAACGCTTCGATCTGTTCCGGAGTGATGAACTTATCAGCCCCGCCATGGAGCACAAGGATCTTTGCCTTGATGCTGCCAGGCTGGGCAGGTTTCATTGCGGTCAAACCACCGTGGAAGCTTGCAACCTCTCTGAGATCCACGCCCTGCCTTGCCATATTTAAAACAACTCCGCCTCCGAAACAATAGCCGATCGCCGCAATACGACTTGGGTCGACACTGGGCTGTTGTTTCAAAAAGTCCATCGCTGCCATAAATCGTGCCTTGGTAATCTCAAAATTCTTCATGAGCTCTGACGAGAGTTTCCCTGCATCATCAGGAGTCGTTACCACCTTGCCGTCGCCATACATGTCCACGGCGAGAGCAGTGTATCCTAACTCCGCCAGCATTCGCGCCCTCTTGCGCGCGTAATCATTCAGCCCCCACCATTCAGGAACCACCAACACACCTGGTCGCTTCCCGGTGATGCTCTCGTCATATGCCAGGTAACCTTTCATCACTGCTCCCTGCGCGCTGTAGTCAACGGTCTTTCCCGAGATTCCTGGCTCTGCATATCCGATTCCCGCTACCCAAAAAATTAATACCGTTAAAGCAAACCCTAAAGCTAATTTCTTCATAACACCCTCCTTTGCCATGGCTTTCGTTCGCCATGGGCTATATAATTTTACATCCTTAAAATAAAAAATAATAACTCCTCAAGGAATCTGCAATCCTATCCCAAGCACCGGTGAAAATAGTCCATCCTTAGAAAGAAACCATATATTTGAGTCGTAAGTTTGTTTTAGGGAAAGAGAATGACTATATTTAAATTGGGTGGGAATTTAAAGGTCGGTTTTTTAAGGAGGACTTAAATGGACAAAGAACTTTATTGCAAAGACATGGGTTTGCAATGTGATTTTTTAGCCTGTGGTAAGACCGATGAGGAAGCGCTTAGCAAGCTGGGTCAACATGTGTTAGCCATGCACGGCATCGAAGGATTTTCGAAGGAGTTCTACGATAAAGCACGATCAGCTATTCGTGAGGGCCATTGTGACTATGGAGATGCAAAGGAAATAATTTCGGAAGAGTGCAGCACATGTTACGAAGCCTGCTTTGACTGCGCTGACGAGTGCTGTTGTTAGGGTCTACCCTGCCCCTACCCTCTTTCTTTCATCCGCTTGATGGCAAGACGGATACTTGCTTGCATTCGAACGATGGCATTGGCTAGTTCTCCAATTTCATCCCGTGATTTAATGCCTGTGATCTCGGCCTCCAAATCGCCAATGCTGATGCGGTCGGTAATTTCCGTCAGGTACTTGATTTTTGCCGTTAGCCTGTAAGCGTACAGAGCGACGATAAACCCGATCAGGATCAGTGTGCCCACAAGGATACCAATAACAAAATTTTTTGTCCTGAGAGCAAACAGGGCAGCGCCTTCTTGCATATATTTTACCGGCTCGGTAAATTCATCAGGGTAGGCTGTGGCCGCAAGGACGAACGGTGTTCCCTCAACAGGGACGTTCATCGTGAACGTGTCTCGCAGGTCCCCCTTTGCATCCCGCCTTTGGTAGTACCCCCTGGACTCCTTCAAATCCTTCCCAACCTTTACGCCAGTACAAATCTTCCAGAAATCGGGGAAACTTTCTCCGAGGGATTCTTTAAGCGTGGTCATATCGACACCGATGATATTAGGATCCAAATGGGCCCATGTGCGCCAGACCCCGTCCGGTCCTGGCACCTCATATAAGGCGGTATAGCCTGTCACGCCTATCTTTTGCACCACAATTCTTTTGAATTTTAAATCATAATTAAAAAAAGCCTTTTTCAACTCCGGGTGGGTGATCAGATAGACTTTGCATTGCGAGGCAACCTCTCTTGCCCTTTCGGCAACCATTTCCTCGGTCATCTTAATAATCGTCTCTGTGCTTCCTTTGGCGAGACCAGAAGAGAGTGTGGTCAATTGCCAAACATAAAGTAGGCTGGCAGCGATGATCAGACTGATTGGAATCAAAAAGAAAAGGATGAACATCTTCCCCCTCAACCCGATCAAGCCAAAACTCTTCTTTTGAGGGGCTGTAACTGGCGCCGCCGACTTTTCATTTCCACGAATTGCTGTCATGGTTTTATCTCCTTTAGTCTATTGCATACTATTTAGGGTTTTAATCGTAAAATCGACGATTTCCTGACCGTTCAATCCCTTTTCGTTTAGAAATTTCACATAATCTTCAATGATGGGAGCAACCGCCATCGTCCACCGTGCAGCCTCGTTTGAATCAAGACCAATAATCTGTCCTCCATGGTTCAAGAGAAATCGCATCCCCTCCGTGTCAATCGTATCCCACGCCTCTCCGTGCTGGGGTATCCATTCGTTGTTAATTTCACGAATGATAACCTTGATGTCTTCTGGTAAGGCCTTCCACTTATTCTTATTCATAACCACAAACATGGGAATGGTATAGGCCACGGAATAAGCAGCTGTAACGTAGTTGTAAAGTTCACCCAATTTGAAGCCCTCGTTGGATTCGTAAGGATGGGTCGCACCGGCCACCGTGCCTTTCTGAATCATTCCATAAACTTCGGTTATCGTCGAGAATTTTGGGACCCCGCCCAATTGCCTCACGATCAACTCGCTGACCCCTTGGCATCGTAACTTCAGACCTTTCATATCCTCCAACCTTCTCACCGCCTTCCCTCTCGTATGGATGAACCCCGGGCCATGGGCGTGAAGATACATCACCTCGGTCTCGCTGAGTTCCTTAGGTTTGAAGTGACGATACACTTCGTTGACAACACCTGTGGCGATCTTTCCGCTGGTGTATCCTAACGGAAGGCCAACAGTATCCATTACCGGAAATCGACCTGGGGTATAGGAAAAAACGGATTGACCGATATCTGAAGTCTTCACATCAGTCTTCTTATCAGAACTCTTTACAACGCCTTCGTAGCACTCAGAGGCTTTGGTCAAAGTCCCCCCCGGGAAGAACTGTACTTTGACTCTTCCCTTTGTGCGGTCTTCAATCTCTTTGCACCAGGCACTGGCTAATTTGGCTTGTGTGTGATTGCCGGGGAAAAAACAACTATAGGTCAGTTTAATTGTCTGGGCATGGGCCTTGACGGTAACCCCTCCGACAAAAGCCAGCATCACCAGTGCAGCCATCAACGTTGAACAAGCTTTCTTCATCGCCGGAACCTCCTCTTTTCCTGTAAAAAAGGAGCTCTTATGTCTACCACCTTTCTTACATTGGAAATTTTTTTAGGCCCTTTAGCAGTAGAGCTTCAATTTATAAAAACATGTCTGCAACTTTTGTGCCATAAAACGGTTTCTGAAATTATTACGTTGATACTTCGACTTGGAACAGAATGCCAAAGTTTACACCTGTCAGCAAGTGACAAAAAGTGACAAATGGCGTCAACTCCAGTGCCATTTTTTGGCAAAAAAATCCATTATAAAAATACCGTATTGCATATCAGAACTCTTTCTGGTTGCACCACTTGGAGTTCTTTTTCCATTTTCTTAAGAATATTCTGGTCAATGTTGATTCACCTGTCACTGTTTCTCAATTATCTTTGTACCAGCGCAGTAATCCTGGTATAATTTGGATCTGACCATTCAGTCCACGCCTCCAACTCATATTTCAAGTCGCAATACTTTTTACCCTGGATGAAAGAGTCGGAACTCAAACCTTATTTAGGCTTTACTGAACAGTTTTTGAATTCGGTTCGACCCTCCATCTCGACGGAGGCGTTTTGTCCTTTAATCCAAAGCGTCGTGTTCCCGTCGCTATATTTCACCCCTGACGCGGAAGACATTCGATGCAGGTAAACTCTCTTTCCGGGGACCGTGAGAAAGGCGATATCAACGTTCTCAAAGAGTTCTAACTCGAAACTTTTCCCCTCATCGCATGTATAGGTAACTCCGGATCTGAATTCTTTGTCCGATGAACATCCAAGAACTACGGTAAGCATCAGAATGAACAATGCAAGACTGACCAATCGCGGATTGCCCTGATCCATCTTCTTGCTCTCCCGTGCCCAATGCAGTTTTTTATAAAAATGGTCTCAGACCCTACGGCTCGATCTTCGTCCCAAGCACTTTCAAGAACTTCGCTAACCACTCAGGATGAGCTGGCCAGGCAGG
>DATHCH010000029.1:0-7531 GCA_035319625.1 Thermodesulfobacteriota bacterium | reverse complement strand
CGAACCAAGGCCAGAAAGTTATGGTATGGGAGAAAATTGCAAAAGGAGATGGAAGAGCGCGGAATCTATGTCCGCACTGCCTCATGGCCAGGCCTGGCAGAGGAAGCGGGTGGCGCCTATAAAAACATTGATGACGTCATTTTGGCTACGGAGATGGCAGGAATAAGTAAGCGTGTGGTGCGATTCATTCCTATTGGCAACGTAAAAGGATAGGAGTGGGCTCTGCGACAGGAGAAATCAAGTGTTGCTACTCGATCACAGCAGTATCTGGCGGAGGTGAGACATGCCATATGAATTTTTAGAAGACATCGCCATTGCAGATATTGCTTTTAGGGCCTGGGGAAAGAACTTGGAGGAAACATTCATCGCAGCCTCTGACGCCACAATGAACGTGATGGTGGAGAATTTAGATTCAATTCAGCCGGTAGAAAGGCGGAAGCTTCAGCTTCAAAATGAAGCCCTCGACATGCTCCTTTTTGATCTTCTTCAGGAGCTGATTTATTATAAAGACACCAAAAAATTAATGCTCCGAATTCATCAAATCCAAATTACGAAAGAAGATGGCCAGCACACGTTGAAAGCGGTTGCCTTGGGTTCAAAAACAGCTCTTTTTGTTTTGTTTATATCTTATCGAGTTATTTTATCTAAAAGAAAAATTTACGATCGGCAGAATATAGAAAGGATTCTTGCCTCCATTAATATTTACCAATCCGATTTGCAAACCTTCCAAACTGCCTGTGTAATTCACAAACCCCAGCTGGAATCCTTTCATCTTACCCGCATAATTAAAAAATCCTGATTGAAAACCATTAAAATTAGCCTTGGTAAAATTCGCAGCACTGTGCTGGAGGCCAAGAAAATCGCCTTCAACATAATTTACAAAACCCAATTGGAAACCTTCAACATTTCTTTTGACCCCGTTGCCAAGCCCAAGGTCAAGGCCCTTCAAATTAGCGTTAAGGCCGTATAGGAAATTTATTCTAATTCCTTCAATTGAAGTATCTTCCCTGAATATCTGTACGGGATTTACCAAAGAAATTTGAACTGGCTTAGTCCCTTGTGCAAAAACCTGAATACTTCCCATAAAAAGTAACACCGCAATAACATAAAACAATTTTTTCATACGATCCTCCTTTTTCTGAATTGTTGTTTAAACTCTAAGGCTTATTTAAACATACATTTCCTCCCTTTTGCCGATAGAATGATTTTTTTTAGAGTCTCCGCCCCGGTTAAGATTATTCTGTCTCCCTTTCTCGATTGAAGAACAACCATGCTGTTCACAAGGCTCTTAACTACATACTCCATTCGGTCTAAAAGACTCTTAAGGATGTTCCCCTCCTTCATGGTGGGTCTCCTTCCTCCGTTTCAAATAATTATATTTAGTATCGATGGAGGGATTAAATTAGGCAAACATTGTATTTTATGGTGAAAAAATCCGTATTTTCTTGAACCAACTTACGATGGTGCCGGAAGGATAAATAGAGTATAGAGAGCTGTTCGGTTGTTTCGATAAGAAGTAATCGATCTGAATGATTTCAGTTTGAAATCTTGTATGTTGGAACAAAAATGTAAAATCAATGTTTCAAGGAAGTTATCTTCAGAAAGGGAGATGAGGACTTCACCTACTCTTCAATCCATTACAGTCCCCAATGTCTACGACACGCCATGAAATTTTATTTTGATTTTGGGGACCTGATTTTTGTCTTCTCTGGAATAAAATAAGCACCCAGCGTTTCAAAGATGATCTTTACAGCTGCCAGGGCAGTGATGTTACCGATGTCCCAGTCGGGTGCCACCTCGACCAAATCCAAACCTACCAATTTCAAGTCACTCTGTTTTTCAATAAAATCTCCTAAATTTTGGATGATATCAATGAGGTATCGCGTTGTCATTCCTCCGGGTTCTGGAACTCCGGTGCCCGGTGCAATACTGGCATCCAAGACATCAATATCAAAAGAGATATAAATATTTCTAATCCTTTTCGCTTTTAGTGTTGCGCAAAGTTCATCTGAAAAATCATCGGCATGCTTATTCGCAAGATAATCCATCCTCCAATAGTTCACCCCGTCTCTATCAAGATTTTTACGCTCCTCCGATTCGATATATCCAAGACCAACTTGAAATAGATTTTCGGGGCCCACCTCTTCCGCAACTCTTTTTCCTTGTGAAGCATGCGTTTCGTCTAAGCCACTTCGCTTTTCTAAATAATCTGGATGAGCATCGAAACAGATTACACCGAGACCTCCCCCTCCATAAGCTTTCTTCATGGCTCTGATGCAAGGCAGGGTGAGGGTATGATCACCCCCCAACAATACCGGAAAGACATTCCCTCTCCAGCGGGTCGGATTCCTGTTCTTGGGGAGAATCACATATTCTGCTCTATCATTTTTAGTCCTATCGGCCACTGGCTTTTCTCCTAAGATCCATTCCAGGGTATATTGAATTCGTTCAAAATTCCCTAACCCAAGGGGTGGGACATCCCCTTCTTCTCCATAAGACTTTCTTACTTCATTCAAGGTCTTATCATTAAAAAACTTTTGCGATAGGAGGTAGGGATGAATCTCAATATCTCCCAAATCCACGATTTTCTTTTCCACCTCCCTGATATCAAAACCTCCTTCCACTCCTGAGCCGAATTGTGCTGAGGCCTCGCGAATGGCACGGGGTCCGAACCTCGCTCCATGGCGATAACCCACTCCGACATCCATGGGCACTCCGATGATTGCGATCACGGATGGTGATCCTAACTTCAACCTTGGTTTTTGGAGTATAGTAGCCCTATTTTCCAAAAATACTTGCCAAAATCTTTGTCGTGGGAAGCTTCTTTTATCTCCACCATAGGATTCCATCAGGCTGTATCGATCATCCGGAAAAAAAGAAAAGAGAGGAGATTGGGCTCCGCCCCACGGTCTCCCATGTCCCCAATTGACCGGAACCAGAGGAACTCGCAGATAGGTTTGCTCATTTCCGTCAGTTTTTCTTATTTTCCTATGTTTCATTCCTTTCTCCTTCTACAAATTTAACAGGAGAAATGATAAAGGGGAGCTGAAACAAAAAAATGGATTCATTTTTATTCTTACGTTTATGTTGAGGATCTCTCAATTCCTCTCCCCTTAAATCCTGGCGGGGCTCTCAAGCCAATCTGTGAAGATTTAGAATTTTGGGGGAAGAGGTTAGAAGCAGGGCGCCTCAGGATCGATATGGAAATGCCCGGTGTCGACAAAAAAGATATCTCGCTCGAGATGAGAAAAAATAGTTTCTGCGTTTCAGCTCCCAGAGGCCAAGATGCAGAGTATTCCGGCTGCTTTAAATTTGCCCATGAAATCGTCCCTGAAAAAACAGAGGCCCAGTACGAAAGTGGCCTTCTCAAAATCTTCGCACCGATCAAGGACCGGGGCCACGGAGTGGATGTTACGATTCGATAATGAGTGTCCACCTTTCATGATTAAGCCCTTCCTTTTTTATAGAAGGGCTTTTTTATGCCCCGTCCCAGTGAGACCTCTCCTTAGCAGAGAACCAGTGAACCGGATCATCATAGTAGGCCTCGATGTCCTTCAAAATGAGCATATGGCCTCGCTCTTCGTTTCCGAGCTGTGTATAGAACTTTTTCTCCAACCCATGAGAGGCGGCGCGACTTAGATCAGAGTATAGTTTCAAGCCTTTCTCTTCATACTGAATGCCCAACTTCACAGCTTCCATCTCCCCCGTGGTGGGTTTGACATTCTGATCGATCTGCTCTAGGGCTTCTTCAAAGATGTTTTTGATGGGTCGCTTAGGCGTGAACACAGAAGGGGCATCGGGCCACTCCCCCATTTTGCTTAGTGAATCGTGAATCGTTTTTATCCTCTAAATATGATCCAGTTCCGCATCAGCCAGAGAGAGAAAAATGGATTTTCCAAACTTCTCCTCGGTTTTCTTGTGAGCAGCTAAGAAAAAAGTTCTCCCATCCTCTTCAAACTTGATGGCGGCCTCTAAGGCCTCAAAGGTCCTCTTTTCCATATTATTTCAATCATAAAGAAAACCATTATAAAAAGGGATGGGGTAAGTCCCGTATTTTATTATAAAAAGTACTGTATTTTATGACTTGGGTGCAGAAGATTGGAACAATGGATGTGATACAATTCAATCATTAAAGAGGAGATTTACCGTGCTCAAAGAAGCGATGCTTTATAAGAAGAAGAAAGACGATAAGGTTTCCTGCTTCTTGTGTAGCCACCATTGTCTGATCTCCAATGGAAAATTTGGCATCTGCAACGTCAGGGAAAACAGAGGGGGCGTTCTCTATACTCATGCCTATGGAGAACTCATCGCTCAGAACATCGACCCCATCGAAAAAAAACCTCTCTACCATTTTCTCCCTGGGTCAAAATCGTTTTCCATCGCGGCTATCGGCTGCAATTTCCAATGCGGTTTCTGCCAGAACTGGCAAATTTCTCAAGTGAAAGAAGCAACGGCGTTGGGCCTCGAATCCGAAGAAGTGAAACCTGAGGATGTGGTAAGGCGGGCAAAGCAAACGGGTTCTAAAAGCATCTCTTATACCTACTCCGAACCCACCATTTTTTTTGAATATGCTTATGAAATAAGTCAATTGGCCAAAAAAGAAGGTCTCTTCAATGTCTTTGTGACCAATGGCTACATGACGGAGGAAATGGTCCAAACCATCTCCCCTTACCTTGATGCTGCAAACGTTGACCTGAAATCCTTCCGCGATGATTATTATAGAAAGGTTTGCAAGGGAAGACTGGGTCCGGTACTGAAAAGTATAGAACGGATGAAGAAATTGAACATCTGGATCGAGGTCACGACGCTGGTTGTGCCCGGACAAAATGATTCTGTAGAGGAATTGAAAAAGATCGCCCATTTCCTTGCCGCATTGGACCCCTCGATCCCTTGGCATATCAGCCGGTTTTACCCTCAATACAAAATGGAAGATTTGGAAAGCACCCCTTTTGAGGTATTAAGCCAGGCTTACGACATCGGTAAGAACGCCGGGTTACGATATGTTTATCTCGGTAATGTAGGAAAAGGAAACAATACCTACTGTGATCAATGTCACCGGTTGTTGATCGAGCGATTCGGTTTCTCAATCAAGACCCGTCAAGTCAAAGAAGGTCGATGTCCTGATTGTAACCGTTCTATTGATGGAGTAGGAATGTGAATGGCAATATCGAGAGCAATGGTTTAGTAGCCTCAACTCAGAGAACTCCTACGGAACCGAATAGATTCAAAGAGACCCTCCTTGAGAAGAAGGCGTTTATTTACACCCTTGAACTTGTCCCCGGAAGGGGATCACGGGGAAAGACCCAGGATGATATTCTTACGATTGCTGAGAGGGCGGCCAAGTCAAAGCTCGTCCATGCTGTCTCGATCACCGATAATCCAGGGGGCCACCCCGCCCTCTCCCCCGATGTGATCGGTCTTGAAATCTCCCGCCTGGGCATAGATCCGATTATCCATTTCACCTGCAAGGATAAGAATCGAAATCAGATTGAATCCATTCTTTACTCCTTGGATCGAATCGGAATCTCAAACCTTCTTGTGATGACTGGAGACTTTCCCCTCTACGGATTTGAGGGAAAGGCGAAACCTGTCTTTGACCTCGATTCGATTCAGCTCATTCATCTCATCAATCAGATGAACCAGGGGCTGGAAGTTGATGGGAAGGCCCCAGGTGGAGGCGTGAGACTCCCCCCGACTCATTTCATCAAAGGCTGTACCATCTCTCCTTTCAAGAAATACGAGTCAGAGGTAATGGCCCAGCATTATAAGCTTCGCAAAAAGTTGAGTATGGGAGCCGATTTTGTCATCACACAGGTCGGATTTGATGCCCGCAAATTTGATGAGGTTCTCCGTTTGATGCGACAAAACGCCATCCGGGTCCCCGTTCTTGGAAATGTCTACATCCTCAACCGGGCGGTGGCCAGAGTGATGAACCAGGGAGGCGTACCGGGATGTGTCGTGACGGACGATCTCCACCGGATTTATGAAGAGGAGTCAAAGGCGCCTGACAAAGGAAAAGCGGCTCGTCTCATAAGGGCCGCTAAGCTGATCGCAGTGTTGAAGGGGATCGGCTATGACGGCGTCCACATCGGCGGACCCAATTTATCTTTTGAGGACGTAGAGTCGGTAATCCATAAGTCAGAGGAATTTTCTCTTAACTGGCAAAAGTGGGTTTATGAATTCTCCTTTCCTCAGAAGAATGGTTTTTATCTCTTCGAGAAAGATCCAAAGATAGGTCTTAACACAGATGTGCCCGTGCACGAACGAAGCCATCCTCGAAAGGCCATCGGACACAGGATCATGCGGTTCTTCCATCATCTCGCCTTTACGCCAGAGGCTCCTCTTTATAAACCGGCCCGATGGTTCTTCAGGAAGATCGATGGGACCCGGTTCGAAGGTCCGGTGACTGAGCTGGAATACTGGATCAAGTTCATTAGCTCCCGTTGCCGTCGGTGCGGCGACTGCACACTTTTGGAGGTTGCTTTTCTCTGCCCTCAATCCCAGTGCCCCAAGTACCTCTTTAACGGCCAGTGCGGAGGGTCTATGGAAGGTTGGTGTGAAGTCTTTCCCGGGAAGAAGAAGTGTATCTATGTGCGGGCTTATGATCGTCTCAGATCTTATGGAGAAGAGGAATCCCTTAGACAGGATTATATTCCGCCCCGTAACTGGGCATTAGATCAGATTTCCTCATGGGCCAATTATTTCCTCGGCCGTGACCATCAGGGGCAGAAAGGATTAACCCCTCCAGCCGGAAGCACGACCATCCCTTAGCCGAGTCCAGGAAGGCAAGGCCCCACTGCTAACCTGATGGTCTCTCGGGGGCTTTCCTCCTCGCTTTGGGCATTTTCATCGGAAAGCAGTCTTAATTTTTCGATCTGGCATCCATGCCCCAGAGTTTCGGAGACACAAAAAAGGATGTATTGGTACTCCAAGAGAAAGGGACATGTCCCCCCGCCCAACAAACATTTTTTCTCCTTCTGGCCGAAAGCCGTCTTCAAAAGATTGGCCTTTTCGATTTGTCGCAATTTCTTCCTGGCCTGAAAGACCTTGTCACCAGCCATGTTATATCAGTTTTGAGGTGTCTCTTTTGAAAAGAAGGGTGATCAACCAATCGGCTACGATTTGAAACCTGTTCTTCACCCGTGGGACCATTCCCAGCTTAAAGGCCTTCCATATGATCCACGCAGGTAAACGCTTGAACTGCCTTCCGTTTTTGGGGCATGATTCATTCATTGCGCGTCAAAAGTGTGATGTTCTAGTTTTCGATACCATGAAGCCGCATCAATGAAATACTCTTCCGTGTCTTTAAGGGAGAGATAGTGCTCATTTTCGAATCTTGAAAGCAGGTCAAAAAAGGCTTTTTCTTTGGGATCGGAAACCGCGTCTCTTGGCTCAGCATAGAATTTTACCCCTTTGGCCTCAAAGTCGATCGCTGTTCGGACAGCCTCCAAGTCATCGGCATCTTCTTCGGGTATCTTGTCAACATTCTTGATCAGATCTTTAAGAACGTCTTTGACGATGGTATCTTCCA